>LJUF01000024.1 GCA_001303665.1 Phycisphaerae bacterium SM23_33
CTTCCCGGACAGATCGAGCCCACGAGTCCAGGCCGAACAGTCGTTCGCCAGTCTCCAAAACCTCGGCCGTGGGCGGCAGCGGCGGCAGGGCGTGAAGGGCGGCCAGGTGGGCCCGCGCCTGGCCGCCGGTCATCCTGGGGCTGCCGGCCAGAACCGCATCGCCGTGGCACGCCAGCGCCTCGACCCCCCTGGCCACAAGGTGATCGAGAAGGACGGGCCCCTGGCCCAGCAGCCTGGCCAGCCTGTGGACGGCCAGGAGATCGCCCGCGGCGGCGTCAAACTGGCCCGACCCGGCCCGCAGCATGGCCCGGGCCGCCAGGGCCTTGGCGGCTTGACGAGCCTTATGCCAATGGAACGTGTCGAAGGAGTCCGAGCAGGTCGGCGGCCTGGAATTGGACACCCACGGCACGTAGAAACGCGGCCGTTTCGTGGCCAGGACGAGAACGGCTAACGGCCCGGCATTGGCCTGTATCCATTCGGCGAGAAATGATGGTCCTCGGCCGTCCAGAAGGCCTTTCCCGCCCTGTCCACCTTCTCCGAAAGCGCAAGCGAGTCATCCTGGACGGCGATCCCCGCCGCCTTTCGAGCCGAGAGATAAGAGCCGAGGTCCTGGAAGTAGCCTCCCTTCTGGGGCGCAGCCGGCATCTGGAGGCGGTCGAACACCTCCCGGCGCGTCTCTTCTTTCAGCACGTCCGGACCGAAGGCCCGTATCATCGGAATCGCGGCGTTGTTGTCGGGCGTAACGCCCCTGCCGTACACGGCGTTGATCGCCGCCACGTAGTTAACCGTTCCGTCGGGGTTCAGCGGGCTGGTCAGGTAGGTCGTCTGGGGGGAAACGGTGATGGCGGGCCTGGAACGCGGCTCAGGCGGACCGGGGCCGCCGGCTGAAAGCACGGCAAGGCCGGCAAGCACCGATAACGCGGCACACTCCGACACGATTCCCCGCATCGTCCACCTCTCTCAACCCATGCGAAAATGATTATGCAAGCCCGTTTGCTTCTGGGCCAGTTCAAAGTTGTTAGGGGATGAAACGGGCTCGTCCATCCAGGATAATGAAGGTCGCGTGAAGGAGGCGACGCCATGGCCGAGATAGAGACGTTCCCCAACCCGCATCCGAAGCGGGATTACCTCATCCGGCACGTGGCGCCGGAGTACAGCTCGGTCTGCCCCCGCACCGGCCAGCCGGACTTCGGCACCATCGAGATCGAATACGTCGCCGACAGGCTGTGCCTCGAGCTCAAGAGCCTCAAGCTCTACCTCCAGACCTACCGCAACGAGGGGGTGTTCTACGAAGACGTGGTCAACCGCATCCTGGACGACCTGGTGGCCGCCTGCAAGCCCAGGTGGCTGAAGGTCACCGGCAAGTTCAACCCCCGCGGGGGAATCCACAGCACCGTCACGGCCGAGCACACGAAAAGAAGGCGAAGAGCCTGAAGCTCTCCCGGCTTCACGCCGGCCGAACCGCCCCCTCGCCGGGCACACGGCGGCGCTTTGTCAGGCCGACCCGGACTCCACGCGGCGGCAGCAGGCCAGAACAGGCTTGACCTTTGGGCCGAAGCGCGTAAACTATGCCCTTGCCGAGAGGCGATCTGTCTCAGAGACAGTGACGTGCGCTGCTCAAGCTCGCGGAGGAGGCCGGATGGCCACAGGCTCACTCTACTATGATTTCGGCATTGCCGGGTGCGTCCGCGCCGACATGATGCTCCATGCCGGTCCGGAGCGACGCGCCAACCGACGATCCGCCGCGTCAGGCAGCAAGGAGGAGATGCGATGCGACAAGCGAATCCGGCAGCCATAGCGGGGATCCTGGCGGCAGTGCTTTGGCTGGGTCCGGCCCGGCCGGCGCCGGCCGCCGTGTATCAACTGGACATGAACGACGCCGCCTCGCCCACGTGGTCGGGCTTTGCCGGTGTGCTCAGGACGACGCTGTACAACCCGGCGCCGGGCTACGGCTGGACGTCCAGCCCGCAATATGCCCAGGATCAGGGGGGGCAGGGCGGCCTGAACGACATGCTGCGGGACTTTCATTCCGACCAGGACAAACGCACCTTCCTGGCCGACCTGTCCCCGGGGGCGTACACCGTGGCCCTGTACTTCCGCCACGATGCGTCCGCCCACGACAACATCCAGGTCTGGGCCGAGGGCAACCTGGTGCTGCCGGACGTGGACGTGCCCCAGGCAACGACCGTCACGCAATTCTTCGCAATCAGCGTCTCCGACGGGCAGCTTGCCCTGGACATTGACGACCCCGACCCCCCGGGCGGCGCCCTGGACGCCGACTGGATCCTCAATGGAATCGTCATCGTGCCCGAGCCGGCGGCAGCGGCCCTGCTGGCCGCCGGCTTCCCGGCGCTGTTGAGGCGCAGGCGGAAAGCCTGAGCCGGGCATCGCCCAGGCAACGGAGCCGTCGCACGCCGCAGCCGCCGCCTCCTTGAGGACCTGCATCCGCGGGCCGTCATGGCCCGGGCCAGCGGCCCCGCACTATAATGCCTTGAGCGAGTCTGCAACCGAAGCTAGGCTCTGGGCCCAGGCGGCACGAGGAGGTGGGCGATGCCCCAGGTCTTTACCGCTGACCAAATCTTCCAGATCGCACTGGAGCTGGAGGAGACCGGGCAGATTTTCTACGAGGCCCTGGCGATCGCATGCCAGCAGCAGCGCGTGGCGGCACTGTGTCGGCGGCTTGCCCGCGACGAATCGAACCACTACCGCACGTTCGATCAGATGCGCCGCCGGCTCGCGGGCGGCCCGGCCGCCCACCCGCTGGAGGTGCAGCAGCAGGAGTCCGTTCAGGCGCTGATCAACGAGCGCGTCATTCCTTCTCCGCAGGCCGCCCGCGAGCTCGCCGCCAAGGGCGGCCTGGCGGAAACCCTGGACCTGGCCGTCAAGCTCGAGAAGGACACGGTGAGGCTGTACCAGGAGATGGCCGCGGCCGTCGACAGCGAGGACGCCCGGGCCGTTCGACAGATCATCGCCGAAGAGCAGAACCACGTGCAGGAGCTGACCAACGCCCGGCACAACCTCCACTGATCCCGGGGCAACAGGTCGATGCCCGAGATGAAAAGATCGATCGCCGCCGCCTCCGCCGTGACGATTGTCGCCGCCGCGGCGGCGCTGGGCCTCTGGCAGACCCTGCGCAGCCCCGTGACCCTGCGGTCCGCGCCCCGGGCCGTGATGGGAACTCGATGCGAACTGACGATCGTGGTGGCTCGTCACCGGGCCGGCCGCGGCGAAGAGGCCCTGGCTGCCGCAGCCGGGGCCCTCCGCGACGTGGAAGCCGTGATGAGCCACCGGCTGGCCGGCTCGGCCCTCAGCCGGTTCAACGCCGCCGGCCCGGGCGAAGAGGTCGCCCTGCCCGAAGAACTGCTTCTTCTCTTGCGCCGGTCCGTGCGGCACCTCAAGCTCGACGGACGGGGCGCCACCAAGCTGATTGCAGGCCTGGAGGTGGACCTGGGCGGCATCGCCAAGGGCTACGCCGTGGACCAGGCCACCAGGGTGCTGCAATCCTGCCCCGGGGCCAGCGGCGGCATCGTCAATGCCGGCGGGGACCTGCGCTGCTTCGGCACCAACCGGGACGGCCAGCCCTGGCGGGTCGGCGTCCAGCACCCGTTTCGCGAGGGTCTTTGCGGCACGCTGCTGCTGGCGGACGCGGCCGCCGCCACCAGCGGCGACTACCGCCGGCACTTCGAGATTGCCGGCCGGCGCTACAGCCACATCGTGGACCCCCGCACGGGACGGCCCGTCCAGCAGACGCCCAGCGTGACGGTGGTCTGCCTGCCCGCCGCCGGGCGGGAAGTCAGCGCCACCGACGCCGACGCCTGGGCCACGGCCCTGAGCGTGCTGGGCCCGGCCGGGCTGGAGCGGCTGGAGAAGAAGGCCGGCTTCGAGGCGATGATCGTCACCGGCACGCCGGCCGATCCGAAGATTCACACGACCAAAGGCTTCCGGCGACTGCTGGAAGGGGCGGGGGAAATCCGACTGGACTGACCGCGGTGGCAAAGAAGACCGGGAAAGGCTACGGGGCGCTTGGGATTGGCGGGCTGTTCTTCAGCGCCGGCTACCTGGTCACCTTGCTGGTGCAGAACACCCGCTACGCCGACCGGGCCGCCACCATCGCCACCACGGTGGCGGTGGGGCTGACGATCCCGCTGGCCTCGCGGGCGCGGCGGGTGCTGCTGGGGGCGCTGCGCGGGCTGGGGCTGGGGCTGGCGGCGGCGATGGGCATCGCCCTGGCCCTGTACAGCCCAAAGGTCGCGGCACATCCGGATGCCCTGGCGGCGGCCGGAGCCCTGGCCGCGCTGGTCACCATGATCTGCTGCACCGTCACCGGGGCCCTGTTCGCCTACCTCGCCGAGCGCCGCCGGCGGCAGCTCCAGCGCCAGCAGGAATGACCGCGCCGATCAGCCCCGGAACTGGGTCTTGTCCACGGTGGTCTTGAAATCGGCCTCGATGCGCCCGGGCAACTTTTCGCCGGCCACCGCGGCCAGGTCCTTCTCCGAAGGCTTGCCCACGTAGATGAGCGCCTGTCGCGGGCACTTCTCCAGCACCGGGCCGAAGTCCATCTGCGGGTCGTAGCGGTCGTAGTCGATGCCAGCCAGGCCGTCGGTGACGTTGAACAGGTCGTTGAGCTTGGCGCATATGCCGCAGCCGATGCAGCCGACGGTGCAGACCTGGCGGACCACCCTGCCCGGGTCGTGGTTGGAGCAGGCCACCACCAGCATCCGCTCGGCCTTGAAGGGCACCATGGAGATGATATTCCGGGGGCAGGCCTTGGCGCAGGCGCCGCAGCCGGTGCATTTCTCGTAATGGATCCGCGGCAGGCCGTTGACCATCTCGATGGCGTCAAAATCGCAGGCCTCAAAGCAGTCGGCCAGGCCCAGGCAGCCGTAGGTGCAGCCCTGCACCCCGGCCACCAGGTTGGCCGACACGCAGGTCGGCTCGCCCCGGTAAGGCGCACGCTTCAGCCGGGCGTCGTAATCCGCAGCGCAATGAATCACCGGGCGGTACGGCAGCGTCTGCCCCAGCTCCACGCCCATGATCTCGGCGATCCGCTGGGCCACGGCCGCCCCGCCGACGGGGCACTTGTCCGGCGGGGCCTGGCCTTTGAAGACGGCCTCGGCGTACTCGGCGCAGCCGACGTACCCGCAGCCGCCGCAGTTGGCCCCGGGCATGGCGTCCTGGAGCTGCCGCAACTGCAGGGGGACCTCCACCTGCCAGCGGGCGTTGGCCCAGCCCAGCAGCAGGGCAAACACCCCTGCCAGGGCCAGCATCACCACAATGGCCAAGCCTATCGTCAAACCCATGGCAACAACTCAATTCTGAACTTGCGCTTCACGACTTCGACCGCCGGCTTTCCATTCTACCGATCCACTGCTCGCGCAATCGACAATCGCCAATTCCTACCCAGCCATTCCCTTGAAGCCCATGAAGGCCAGGGCCATCAGCCCCGCCGTGATCAGCGTGATGGCCGGGCCCCGCAGCGGGGCGGGCACGTCGGCCGTCTCCAGTTGCTCCCGGATGCCGGCCATCAGCACGATGGCCAGGGTGAAGCCGATGCCGGCGAAGAAGCTGTACACCAGCGCCGCCAGAAAGCTCTCCGTCAGCCGGGCCTCCCGGGCGATGGTCAGGCAGACGAACAGGATGGCGCAGTTGGTGGTGATCAGCGGCAGGTACACCCCCAGGGCCCGGTACAGGGCCGGGGCGAACCGGCGAACGTACATCTCCACCAGCTGCACCATCCCGGCGATAACGAAGATGAAGATGATGTACTGGAGAAACAGCAGGTCCGGGACCTGGGCCCCGGCCAGGCGGTTGATCGCCTCCACCAGCGGGCTGCCTTTGACCAGGGCGAAGTGGCTGATCAGCCAAGTGACCGTGCCGGACATGGTGATGACGAAGGTCACCGCGCAGCCCATGCCGAAGGCGGTGTCGATCCGGCGCGAGACGCCCAGGAAGGGGCAGATGCCCAGGAAGTAGGTCAGCACGAGGTTGTTGATGAGCGCCGTGGCCAGTGCGATGAACAGGATGTCGGTTACCACGCCCATGTGCGTCTCGCTGTCACCTGCGTTTCCGGCGGGAGAGCCAGTTGACCAGTCCAATCAGCACGCCGAGGGTGATGAAGGCGCCGGCCGGCCCCTTCATGACGGTCCAGCCGACCCAGCCCGGCAGGCGCCAGCCGAGCAGCCCGCCGGTGGCCAGGAACTCCCGGACGACGGCGATGCTGATCAAGCCGAAGAGGAAGCCGAAGGCCTGACCGAAGGCGTCGGCAATGGCCACGTGCAGCGGCTGCCGCGAGGCGCACACCTCGCAGCGGCAGATGATGATGCAGTTGACGATGATCAGGGGCACGTACTTCCCGAGCTTGCGGCTCATGTCGAACATGTAGGCGGCCAGGAAACGGTCCACCACGGTCACGAAGGCGGCGATGGTCAGGGTGAACACCAGGATCCGCAGGTGGCCCTTGAGCCGGTTGCGCAGCAGGGCCACCACGATGTTGGCCATGACCAGCACGAAGGCGGTGGCCCCGGCCATGGTCACCGCCCCGCCCAGGCTGGCCGTCACCGCCAGCGTCGGGCACATGCCCAGTAGCTGGCGGTAGACGGGGTTGTCGTCCAGGATGCCGTAGCGGAAGCGCCTCGCCGCGCCCGGAAGTGAGGCCTCGGCCATGGCTACGGGCCCTCCTTCGCAGCCGCCGCGAGCTTCTCGCGGACCGCGGCCAGGGTGTCATTGATCGTATTGACCACGCCGGTGGTCGAATACGTCGCCCCGGTGCGGGTGTTGACCTGGTTGCCCTCGGCCGGGGCGGCCTCGGCGACCGGCTCCAGCGGCCTGGCGGCGTCCTTGTCCTCGAACTGCTTCATGAAGAGGGCGTCCTTCTCGATGACGTCGCCGATGCCTTCGGTCTCCAGCGACGTGATGACGCGGTAGCCCTTGAGCTGCTTGACCTGCTCGTCCACCCCGATCACCAGCAGCAGCGTGTCGTAGCCCTTGCCCTCGGCCTCGATCCCCCAGCCGACGCGCCGGCCGTCCCGCAGGGCCGGATAACAGCGGACCTTGCGGTCGCGGCCTTCGATCTGGACGGCCAGGACGGTCGGCTCAGCCGTGGTCGTGCCCGGGCCGAACATCTCCACCAGCCGGCGGGCGATGAAGTCCTTGACGTTCTGCTCGAACTTCGGCCGGGTGAACCTCTCCACGCCGGCCAGCGCCGCCCCGAAACACACCGACAGCATCAGCACCAGCCAGGCCTGGCCCAGGTACTGCAGCAGTCCCGGTTTCTTTTCGCTCATGGCGGAGAAGTCCACGAAGTCCACGAATTACACGGACATTCATTCATGCCGGTTTGGGTCTCGGCACCGGGCCGCCCACCGGGCGCGGCACCGTCCAGCGGTCGATCAGCGGCACGGCCATGTTCATCACCAGCACGGCGTACATCACGCCTTCGGGGGCCTTGGCAAACAGCCGGATCAGCATCACCAGCAGCCCCACGCCGGCGCCGAAGATCCACAGCCCGCGCCGGCTCAGCGGGCTGGTGGCCGGGTCGGTGGCGATGAAGAACGCCCCGAACAGCATGGCCCCGGCCAGCAGGTGATGCGCGGCCGTGAAGGGGGCGTCGGGCCTGACCAGTTGGTTGATTTCGGCCACGACCGCGGCCGTGGCCAGCATGGCCAGCGGGATTCGCCAGTTGGCGGCCCGGCGGCAGATCAGGTACAGCCCGCCCAAGACACAGGCCACGGCGCTGGTCTCGCCCACCGAGCCGTTGACCGTGCCGACGGCCAGGTCCCTGAGGGAAAAGACGATGCCGGACTTTGCCGCCGCCAGGGGCGTGGCCGTGGTGACGACCGCCACGGCCTCGCCGCCCAGCCGGGTGGCGGCCTGGACGGCCCCGGGCGGGCCCTGGCCGTCCAGGAGGTAGTTGACCATCTGGCCGGCAAAGCAGGCCTGAAGGAACGCCCGCCCGGCCATGGCTGGGTTGAAGATATTCGTGCCCAGCCCGCCGAAGAACATCTTGGCGACGATGATGGCCACGCCCGAGCCGATCACGGGCACGTACCACGGCACCGTCCAGGGGATGGACAGGGCCAGGATCAGGCCGGTGACCAGGGCGGAGCAGTCCCCGATGGTCTGCGGCCGCCGACGCAGCGCCTGCCACAGCCACTCGTACAGCACGCAGCTGCAGGTGCAGGTGGCGATCAGCGCCAGCGCCCGCCAGCGGAAGACGTACAGCCCCACCACCACCACGGGGATCAGGGCGATCAGCACGTCGATCATCACCGAGCGGGTACTGCGGGCCGAGACAATGTGCGGCCCGGGCGCCACGCCCAGCAATACTTCGGCGGCCGGTTCCTCTTTTTCGGCAGCCTCTGCCATCTTCGTCTTTGCCTAATGCCTCCCGCCCGGAGCCGGGCGCTTACTCTTTGGGCATCGTCGCCTTTCCCATCCGCATGAGCTGCACCAGGGGTATCCCGGCCGGGCAGACGTAGCCGCAGCAGCCGCACTCGCAGCAGGCCGTCAGGTAGTACCGCCGCGCCACCTCCCAGTCCTGATGTCGGGCGGCCAAAGCCATCTTGGTGGGCACCAGCCCCAGCGGGCAGACATCCACGCAGCGCCCGCAGCGGATGCAGGCGGTCTCCTCGGCCGATGCAACCTGCTCGGCCGTCAGCACCACCACGCCGGAGGTGCCCTTGGTCACGGGCACGTCCAGGTCGGCCAGGGCGAAGCCCATCATCGGCCCGCCGGCGATGACGCGGGCGGCGTCGGCGGTGAGCCCGCCGCAGTATTCGATCAGCTCCGCGTAGCTGGCCCCGACGGGCACCAGCAGATTCTTCGGCTGCCTGACGCCCTCGCCGGTGACGCTGACGACGCGGTGGGTCAGGGCCCCGCCCCGCAGCACCGCCCTGGCGACGGCGGCGGCCGTGGCCACGTTCAGCACCACCACGCCCACGTCCAGCGGCAGCCCGCTGGTGGGCACCTCGCGCTTCAGCACGGCCGGGACGAGCTGCCGCTCCCCGCCCATGGGATACTTGGTCTTGACGGCCGCCACCTCCACGCCGGTGCCATCGGCGGCCCCGCGCATGGCTGCGACGGCGTCGGGCTTGTTGTCCTCGATGCCGAGGATGATCCGCCCGGCCCCGGCCGCGGCCGCCGCCAGCAGCGCCCCGGCCACGATGGGTGGGGGCGCTTCCAGCATCAGCCGGTGGTCCGAGGTCAGGTACGGCTCGCACTCGCAGCCGTTGACCAGCAGCGTGTCCACCGGGCGTTTTTCGTTGCGGGTGAGCTTGACGTGGGTGGGAAAGGCCGCCCCGCCCATGCCCACCAGCCCGCCGCCGCGGACGGCCTGAAGGATCTGCTCGGGGGCGAAACGCTCCAGCCCCCTCGTCGGCCAGTCGCCGCCGTACATCTCCTCCCACAGGGCCTCGCGGGCCAGGGCCTGCTGCTGGGCGGCGGCGATGGCCACGGCCGCCACGTGCCGCCCGTTGGGGAGCGTCGTCACCGTTGGCGCGGCCACCACGCCGTCCACACTGGCGTGCACCGGGGCCGAGACGAACGCCTTGGCCTCGCCCACCACGGCCCCCAGTCGCACCTCGGCCTTGGGCTTGACCGTCGGCTCGCAGGGCGCGCCGGTGTGCTGGAGCAGGGGGACCAGCACCGCCTTGGGGGTCGGCAGCACCTCAATGCCGGCTGCCGCCGAAATCGCCTTCTTCTGGTCAGGATGGAGGCCGCGGGCAAAACTGCGGCTGCCGGGGATTCCAGTCTTACTCATAACGGCCATAGGCTCTATTTGTCTCGCCGCCTGCGGACAAGCGCCCCGCCAACGGCCGCGGCCAGCAGCGCCGCGGCAAGGGCCGAAACGCCGGCCAGGATGCGGGCCGTCTGCCCCTCCACGACCGCGGCCGCGACAATCGCCGCCACCAGCGGCGCCAGGAAATACACCACCGCCATGCCCACCAGCCGCCCGCCGGACGCGGCCTGCTCGCCGCCGGCCTCGTCGACCGGGTAACACGAAGCGTACCGGCGGCAGGAGTGGCAAGATGTTTCGCGACCGCTCTTCATGGCGTACCGGGGTCCCGTCCGCCCCCACGAGGCAAACGGGATTGGACAAGCTACCTCAAGGGCTCACCCGCAGGCAAGCAGATTCCGGGGGCGCGCCGACATCCGTACGTCGTGCGGCTTTTCAGGAGGTTGCGCAGGGAAGGCCGTGTCGCATAACATGCTAGGCCCTACGCCGCGTGGATTCTGGGGAACTGGCCTTGGGGGTTTCCGGTGACCTCATGCAGCAGCGTCATGAAGATGCACAGGTTCTGGAACGTCACCAGCGGCTGGAGGCCGTGGTCGCCGTTGGGGAAGTAGCGGCCTGCGGCCAGCAGCGGCGGGACCTTGGAGAGGATCTCCGGCGCGATCCGGCGCTCGTTGCCCTGGTTGACGCTCTCCTTTTCCAGCCAGCCCATCAGGATGAAGCCGCCGTGCCGGCGGCGCAGCTCGAACAGGTCGTTGCCGGCCTTGACCTCGCAGGGGTAGATCGCGTTCACGCCGCACTCGGCCAGCAGGCCCACCAGCTCCATGACGTTGCCGTCGCAGTCGACGGCCACCATTTCCGCGCCGCAGTCCCGGGCGACGGCGGCGATCTCTTGGTAGGAGGCGGCACAAAGCTGGCGGAAATGCCGCGGGCTGATCAGCATGCCGTGGTTGTAGCACATGTCCTCCCAGGCCCCGACGATCTCCGGGCGGAGCCGCTCGATCAGCGGGAACAGGTACCTTCGCCGGTACCAGGCGAAGTACTCGATGATCTCGCGGGCCAGGGCCGGATCGTCGTAGAGGACCGTGCAGCCGGCCGCCGGCCCCATGAGGCTGCGCAGGCTGCCCCAGGTGCCGCCCACGCCGATCGCCAGCGGCCGGTCGCGGTCGTCGAAGCGGCGGCATTCCTGCTCGATCCGCTCGGCCGGCCAAGGCTTGCCGGGCATGACGCGCTGGCGATAGAACTCCCACGACGGGCGGTCCCGAACGTCGTAGACCAGGAACTCCGGCATGGAGTAGGTGATGTCGTTGTCGATGACCTGGCGGGTGACGGCACCGGTCTCCGATTCGATAATCTCAAACTCTGCCTCGATCCGCCTTTCTTGCTTGAACCCCTGGGCCGGCTCGGCCGGGAAGAAGTCAAGGCTCATCGGCTGGGTCGTGCCCCAGTAGCGGCACCAGCTTTCGGTCGAAACGCCGGCCCCCAGCCCGTGGCAGCCGTCCACCCACTCCGGCATGCCGGTTTCCACCAGACGGGCGTGGGTCTTGGCCATCGCCCCCCCGGACATGCCCGGGGCACCCGGGAAACCGAAGATGGGCACGTAGTCGCATTTCTCGCCGCGGCAGACCGCCCGAAACCGCTCCAGATCGTTCACGGATTCGAGACCTCCAGGTCCGCGCGGCGGACGCAGAAGCTGTCGTCGCCGGAAAACACCAGGTAGAAGCTCTTCCCGCCCGGGCCGATCCACTTGCTGGGGATGTGCTGGGCCTCGCCGGGGTCCACGTCCCACGTTTTGGTGTAGAAGACCGTCGTCCAGGGCCCCCAGGGCTGCGGCGCGTCGTAGATGCCGAAGTGGTTCGCCGAGGCCGGCCGGCCGCGGTCGACGCGCCGGCTGCGCATGGTCATCAGGTACCGCCGCAGCGGGGCGCTGTACGTCACCGCCAAGCGGTTGCAGCCGGCCTTGAAGGAAAACACCGCCCCGCGGCTGGCGATGTCCCCGGCCCAGAGGGGCCGGCGTTTGTCGTCGAGCCTGACGAAAAAGTCATACGCGGCCCGGTTGGCGATCTTTCCGGCCGGAACGCGGGCCAGGATCACCCGGTCGGCGGCCTGGTAGGCGCTGGGTGTGTCCGGCGAGAAGACGTACACGTATTCGTCTCGTGCCCCCGCGTAGTCGCGGCCGAAGTTCAGGAAGCAGGGATAGCCCAATTCCTTGAATTTCCACTTCGCCCAGGTCCAGGTCTTGCCGCGGTCCTTGGACCAAGCCAATTGAGATTCGTTTCCCTCACCGTCAGCGTTGCGGGCCCACATGTACAGCACGCCGTTGACCATGAGCATGCCGGAGGCCTTCTTCCCGCGCGGGCCGTCGCCTTTCTGCTCGCCGCTGGCCGAGCGGATGTTCATGGCCTTGAAGGCGTCCGGCGGGCCCACGACCTTGGCCAGCCCCAGGCTGAGCTTGGCTTTCACCTTCGGCGCAAAACCCCAGCCGTCGCCGTAGGCGGTGTACAGGGCGTCGTCATCGCCCCAGGTCATGGGCCAGTTGTCGCTGCCCTCGGCCTTGCGAACGATGCTCGAAGCCGGCGCCCAGGTGATGGCGGTGATGACCTTGCTGGCCGGATAGGGGGCGGATGCGGCCGGCGAGGGTTTTCCGGCCTTGCCGGCCTGAACCGAAGCCGCAACAGGCTCAAGGAAGCCCGCCAGCACCTGGTAGTCGGTCTGGCTGCCCCGCTTCCAGGAGTCGCCGGCCCGAGCGGCGACGACGTCGAGGCTGGGAATGACGATGATGTGACTGTCGTGCAGGCCCCAGGACCAGAAGGCGTCGCGCGGCAGGCCGGGTATGGCGCCGTCGGCGTTGTTCCACCACAGCAGGCCGTAGTGGTTCGAGGCCTTGGGGCGGTCGCCGATCCCACCGGCGACGGGCAGGCCTTTGACGGCCGGCGGCGTCCGGCGGACCGCGTCAACGAAGTCCTTCGGCAGGAGCTGTCTGTTCTGCCAGCGCCCGCCGCGGAGGTAGAGCAGCCCGATCCGGGCCATGGCGTTGACGTTGGCGCTGATGCCCGAGCCGAACTCCCGCCGCGGTATGCCGTCAAGCTGCTTGGGCCGATACCAGTTGTCGCGCCAGGTCAGGTCCGCGGGGGTGATCCCCAGCGGCGCGAAGACCCGCTCGAACATCAGCTCCTTCAGGTCCTTCTTGTAAACCAGGCTGATGCACTCGGCCAGCCAGTTGGGGCCGCCGTCGCTGTAACACCACTTGGTTCCGGGCTCGAACAGCAGCTTGCCGAATCCGCCGGGCTTCTCGAATCCGGCCGTCTGCGTGGCCAGATGAAACAGCGTGACCTTCTCCAGCCAGCCGGTCTTGGCGTTGGCCTCCGGCGGCACGCCGAGGGTGGGATGATATTTCCGGGCCTGGTCGCCGAGGCTGTTGATCTTCCCGTCGGCCAGCGCCAGGCCCACGGCGGTCACGCCGATGGACTTGGTGGTGGACTTCAGGTCGTACCTGCGCTTCTGGGGCCCCCAGGCCAGGACCAGCTTGTCGCCGCGGACGATGCAGCCCGACCCGCCGCCCGTCAGGGCGTAGTCGCGGGCCTGGGCCAGCTTCGCGGCATCCATGCCCGCATCCTCCGGTTTGACGCGAACCCATTCCGGCATGGGCCACACCTCCTCGCCCCGCGCCGGGCCGCCGACAAGCAGCATGCTGACCCCGGCCGGGATCACCATGGCGAGCGTTCTCAACCGCGGGCTCACGGCTGCGCCTCAGGACCTGCCTCGCGGTCAACGGGTTTTGCCGGGGGCACGATGGGCTCCCAGCGGACGCGGGCGGCCCCCAGCATGGTGCCCGTGGCCACGGCCAGGTCCACCTGGGCCGTCTGGTATTCGGCCAGCGCCTGGATCACCGCCAACTGCGCGTCGGCCAGGCGGGTCTGGGCCTCCAGGACTTCGGTGGACGTTCTCAGCCCCAGGTCGAACTGTCGCTGCTCGGCCTGGTGGACCCGCTCGGCCAGGACGACCCGCTCCCGGCCGGCCAGGATTCGCTGCCAGTTGGCCTGGAGCTGGTCCACGCTGTCCCGGACCTCCTGGTCGATGAGGCTGCGCCGCAGCTCGCGGGTGGCCAGCCGCTGGATCCGCGTCAGGACCGCCCGGCGCAGCCGGCTGCGGGCGGCCTGGTTGCCCAGCGGCACCTCCACCTGAAGCCCGAGGAAGTGGTCCTCGAACCTCTTCTCGAACAGCAGGTCGAAGGCGTCGGCGGGGCTGTCTCCCAGGCCGTTCACGCTGTAGGTGTACCCCAGCGTCACCAGCGGCAGGGGCCGGTTCCGCTCGAAGTTGACGGTGCTGGTGTCCTGGGCGATCTGGAGCTCCAGCTCCAGCAGCTCCATTCGATTGGCCAGCCCCAGGCCGACCAGGCGCCCGGCGTCCAGCTTGTACCGGGCGACGCTGGGCGGGGTGGCCGGCAGGAGGACCGTGGGGGTTTCCATCCCCAGGCCCGGCTTCTGGAGGACGCGCTTGAGTTCGCGCTGGCGGCGGCGGAGGGCGTTTTCGGCGACGATGATGGCCTCCAGGCGCTCGGCCACGCCGAGCTGGGCCCGCAGGATCTCCACCTCGGGCTTGGTCCCGGCGGCCACCTGGCGGCGGGCGCGATTCAACTGGGCCTCGGCCAGGGCGTGCTCCTGCTTGCGCACCTCCAGCTCCTGCCGGGCGGCGTACAGCCGCCAGTACACCCGATCCACCGCCGAGAGCACGCGGATGACCTCCAGCTTGGCCAGGGCGCTGGACTTCTGCCGTTCCCAGCGGGCGATGCGGATGGCGTGGGTGTTGTGCCGCAGCCCGGCGTCGCGCAGCAGCGGCTGAGTGATCGACAGGCCCAGGTCGGCCGCGTAGGATGGATTCAGCGCCGAGCCGGCAACGTTCGTCTTGTATCGGTTCGCTTCCAGAGAGGCCTCGACCGTCCCCCCCGTGCGCAGCGGAACCCGCACGCCCGGGGTGACCTCGAAACTGTCGCTCTTGAAGCCGCTGGAACCGATGCCCGCCGGGGCGTCGGTCTTGGAATAGGCCGCGGTCGCGAAGAACAGCGACTCGAACTGGGCCTCGGCCTCGGTGATGCTCTGGGCGGCGATGGTGGGGTTCAGCAGCTGCACCTTCAGGTCCAGGTTGCCCTCCAGGGCCAGTGCGCGGCATTCCTCCAGGGTGAGCTTCAGCTCTTTGGCCGGGGCGTCGGCGGCCGGCTGAGTGGTCGCCTCCCGGGAGGTCGGCTCGCCCGAGGAAGGTCCCGTTTCCGGGGCCGACATGGCCTCCAGGTTGAGCGTCTCGATCATCTGAAGCCGCTCCGGCGGGGCCTGGTAATCCATGAAGTCCCAGCCGCGGAAGATGTCGCAGCCTGTCAGCAGAAAGCACGAGGCCGCCAGCAGGGCGGCCAGCCGACGGCACGGGCAGCCAGGATGTTTATTCATGTCGCAGCGCCTCGATGGGATCAAGGCGGGCGGCCTTGATCGCGGGGAACATGCCGAACACGATGCCCACCAGGGCGGAAAAACCGAACGAAAGCCCGATCGCCCACATGGGGATGTAGGCCCGGTGGAGCTTGGCCTGGGGGATGGCGGCCATGGCGCTGGTCAGCCCCTGGCCGATGAGCACTCCGATCAGCCCGCCGATCAGGCACAGCACCACCGCCTCCACCAGGAATTGCAGCAGGATGGCCGACGGGCGGGCCCCCACCGCCTTGCGCAGCCCGATCTCCCGCGTCCGCTCGGATACGGACACCAGCATGATGTTCATGATGCCCACCCCGCCCACCAGCAGCGAGATGCCGACGATCCCGCCGGCGATCAGGGTGATCATGATGGCCATCCCCATGAAGGCCTGGATGTACTTCTGAATGGCCTCGGCCCGGAAGGTGTCGGGCTCGCCGGGCTGGAGGCGGCGCTGGCGGCGGAGGAAGAATCGCAGCTCCGCCTGGGCCTCCTCGGACAGCTCGGGCGAGCGGCTGGCGGCGATGCCGTAAATGGGCCCGCCGGACATCTTGTAGGAGGTGCGGAAGGGGATGAACACCTCCTGGCTGCGCTGGCCCCCGCCGAAGATGCCCAGCGCGGCGGCCGGCTCGATGATGCCGACGATGCGGAAGCTCCGATTTCTCAGGATGATCCGCTGGCCGATGCAGTCGCGATCCAGGCGCAGCTTGTCCCGCACCTGGGCGGTGATCAGGCACACGGCCCGGGCGGCCGAATGCTCGATCAGGGTGAAGGGCCGGCCTGCCGTGACGAACCGGTTCTCGATCTCGTGCCAGGGCGGCTCGATCCCGATGAGCTGAACGTCCAGGGAATCCTCCCCGCGCCGGGCCGTCGTCCCCGAGTGGTCGATCCGCGAGAAATGCTGGACGGAAGGACAGTGCTCCAGCAGGCCGTCGAACTGCTCCGGCCAAAGCATGATCTCCTTCCAGGGGGCGTGCTGACGCGGGCCGTGATCCGGCCAGTCGGGAATCACGAAGATCTTATTGGCCCCGATGGACTCGAAGTCGGCCAGCACGTTGGCCCGCAGGCCCGTCAGGGCGGCGATCACCGCCGTCACCGAGGCCACCCCGATGACGATGCCGATGGTGGTCAGCACCGACCGCCCCTTGCGGGCCCAGATCTGTCCCAGCGCCAGGAAGACGCTCTGGATCAGCAGCCGGACGAAGGCCAAAGGCAACCGCGGCAGCTTCACGGCGAACCCCCCTCGCCGCCGGCCGAATCCGCCGACCCGGGCGGGCCCTCGTGCCGGGGCAGGTCCGACCAGATCCGGCCGTCCTTCATCTGCACGATCCGCTTGGAATGCCCGGCGACGTGCTCCTCGTGCGTGACCATGATGATGGTCTGGCCTTGCCGGTGAAGCTGGTCGAACAGGGCGAGAATCTCCTCGCTGGTCCTGCTGTCCAGATTGCCGGTGGGCTCGTCGGCCAGCAGGATGCGGGGGTTGACGATCAGCGCCCTGGCGATGGCTACCCGCTGCTTCTCCCCGCCGGAGAGCTGATTCGGCCGGTGCTTCATCCGCCCGGTGAGCCCCACCCGCTCCAGCACGGCCCGGGCCCGCCGCCGCCGGCTGTACCAGCCCAGCCCCGAGTAGATCAGCGGCAGCTCCACGTTCTTCAGGGCGTTCAGCCGCGGCAGCAGCTCGAAGGACTGAAACACGAAGCCGATCCTCTGATTCCGGATGCTGGCCAGGCCGCCGGCGCCCATCCGGGTCAGCAGCTTCCCGTCCAACTGGTACGTTCCCGACGTGGGGCGGTCCAGGCAGCCCAGGATGTTCATCAACGTGCTCTTGCCCGAACCGGACGGGCCCATGACGGCGAGATACTCGTTCTCGGCCACCTCTAGACTGATGCCGTTCAGGGCGTGAATCCGCTCCACCCCGACCCGGTACACCTTCGTCACGTTTTCCAGTCGAATCATCATCTCGGGCGACTTCTCACCGCGGAGATCGCAGAGCACGCGGAGACAGATTCACTATAAGAACTCACAACAGCAGCCCGCTTTTTCCCACGCGATGCGCCGTTGTCGTTAACTCTCCTTCCGTCCAAGTCCGCTATCGCTGCAAACGCCGCAGACGAACTCGTCCACTGGCTGCGTTCTGTGTGTCCTCCGCGGTGAAAATGCCTCTCCGCCTATGGGGCCGAGGCCGGCTGCGTTCGCCCCGGCCCAGTTCCGCTAACTTGCGTTTGCGCCGGCCGAGTCTCCGCCGGCCGCGACTGCGCCGGCTGCGTGCCGGCCGGCTGGGAGGCGGCCCCCTCGCGCTCGTCCTGGATCCTCTGATCGTGCTTGAGGTTCTCCAGCACCTTGTACGGGCCTACGACGACGCGGTCGGCCTGGTCCAGCCCCGCGAGGATCACGGTGTGGGTGGCGTCACTGGGACCGATCGTCACCGGGGTGACCACCGCCTTGCCGTCCTTGCAGCGGTACACCACCGTGGCAAAGGTCTTCTTCGCATCCAGGTTGGGGTCGCCCTCACGGATCTTGGTGGGCAGGTCATCCACCCGCCGGCCGAGCACCGCCTGGCTGGGAACCTTCAGCACGTCGCCGTGGCGGCGGGTCTCGATGTCCACGTCGGCGCTCAGGCGCGAGTAGATCCGCCGGCCGCCGGCCTTCAGCAGGATTTCCACCTCGAACTCCCTGCTGGCCGTGCCCGTGCCCCCGCCGATCAGGCCAATGGAATGGACCACGCCCTCGAACTCCTCTTCCGGGTAGGCGCGGATCCGCACCACGGCCCGCTGGCCCGGCTCCACCGAGCCGATGTCCGATTCGTCCACCCGGGCCACCACCACCATCTTCGACAGGTCGGCCACTTCCATGATCACCGTGCCGGGGTTGTTCATGGTGCCGGTGACCACCAGCTCGCCGACCTCGGCGTTCAGCCGCGTCACCACCCCGTCGATCGGCGAGGTGATGGTGGTGTAGCTGAGCTTGTCCCTGGCCTGGGCGATCTCGGCGTCGGCCGCGGCCAGTTGGTACTCCATAACCGGCAGGTTCAGCCGTTGAGACTTCAGCGTGTGCTCGGCCGAGCTGAGCTGGGCCGACAGCTCATCCACGCGGCACTTGGCCTGGTCGTACACGGACCGGCTGACGTCGCCGGAAGCCAGCAGCGCTTCCTGCCGCTTCAGGTCGCGCTGGGCCTCGGCCAGCGACGCGGTGATCCCCTCGACGCGGGCCTGCTGGCTGGCAACGTCGGCCTTGGCCACCTCAATGGCGGCCGCCTGCGCCGCCCGGCGGGCCTCGGCCGAACGCAACGAGGCCTCCAGGTCCGTGGCGTCCAGCCGCACCAGCACCGACAACGGCGTCGGTGGATTGCTCTTGGGATCGCCCTTCGTCACGCGGTCGCCTTCCTCGTAGGGCAGCTCCACGATCCGGGCCGACAATCGGGCGCTGATCGACACCTTGGTCCTGGGCTCGATCTCACCCGGGGCGCTGACCACCTCCACCAGCTCGCCCCGGGTGGGCGATTCCAGGCGGACCTTGGTGGCCTGGGTCTGGAACACCTTCATCCGGCCGTGTATCCACACGCCCGCCCCCACCAGAAGCCCCAGCACAACCACGACGATGACCGCGACCGTAATGAAAACCTTCACTCGGAGTCCTTTCGCTGAGGGCCCCTTGTCTCAACGCACGCGGGGCCACAGGCATTTCGCCGGTGAGCCCAACGCCCCGTCCGGACGCCATCCGCACCGGATGATGCCAGCAACGGCCGCGGCATGCAAGGGCCAGCAAGCCGCCGCCCCGGTCAGCCACATCGGCCCGGGCAGCCTGCGGCGCCGCTCAACCCATCACCACGCCCACGCGCGCCGTCGGCTTTCCCTTGACGACCGGGACGAGGCCCCCCTCAACTGCCTCGCCGTCCAGCTTGATTTCCCTGACGCCGCGCTCGACACAGTCCGGGTTCACAACCCGGATGTCGTAACTCACGCCGCGGAAGACGCGGCGGACGCGGAACTGCCTCCACCGCGGCACGCAGGGGTCAATGACCAGGCCGTTGAAGTCGGGACGAATGCCCAGGATGGCCCGGCCCATGGAGGCCAGCAGCCAGGCGGCGAAGCCGGTGAGCCAGGGGTTTCTCGCGCGGCCGGCCTCCAGGTTCGGCGGCATGACGATCATCGAGTTGACGGCGTACGGCTCGGCGCAGTGGACGTTCTGGATGCGATCCTTGGTGTAGGGCGAGATGCGGCGGAAGACGTCGAAGGCCCGCTCGCCCCGGCCGAGCATCGCCTCCGCCACCACCAGCCAGGGGTTGGTGTGGCAGAAGATCGAGCCGTTCTCCTTGTAG
>LJUF01000288.1 GCA_001303665.1 Phycisphaerae bacterium SM23_33
CGCGTCGTCATCGTTTGCGGCTTCACAATACTGGCGGTGACAGCGACCGGGCCGGCCTGGCACGGGCCGGGCCACGCCCGGGCCACCCCCCTGGCCTGCGCCGCCCTGCCCAAGGACCTGCCCGCCTTCTTCCTCGCCGGCGTCGAAACCATCGCCCACTGCTCCCAGGACCCGGACCTTTTCCGCCTGCCGGCCCAGCCGGAACTCCGCGACGGCGAGGTGCCCGAGCACTTCATGGACCTGGAGCTGCTGGAAGGCGCCGACCTGCCGCCGACCCGCTACGCCTTCGTCCAGCTCTGCGCCGGCAAAAACCTCAAACCCCAGGAGGTGGGCTTCGTGCCCTACGCCGTCGTCGAGTGGACCCAGCGGCTGACGCTGGCCTTCGCCGAGCACCGCAAGTGGCCCGGAAACAAACACGTCCGGGCCAAGTGCCTGGTCTACGCCGGCCTCTTGGCCCACTATGCCCAGGACCTGTGCCAGCCGCTGCACACCACCATCCACTACGACGGCCGGGCCAAGCCCGACGGCACCTCGCCCCGCAGCGGCATCCACACCAGGGTGGATGCCCTGCTCCAGAAGACCCCGGTCAACCGCGACAAGTTCATCAAGGACACCAGGCCCGTCGTCTTCGACCGCCTACTGCCGGCGGTGGCGGCCGAGCTCAAGCGCAGCCACGCCCTGGTGGACAGGGTCTACGAGCTGGAAAAGCAGCTCCCGGAGCTCCAGCAGCCCCTGCCGCCTGGCTCCGCCGTCGAGGGCTTCGCCCTCGAGCGCCTCCAGGCCGCCGCCGGCTTCACCGCCTCGCTCTACCTGACCGCCTGGCGCGCCTCCGCCAAGCTCGAGCTGCCCGACTGGCACCAGCGAAAGCCCCGGTAAGGCCCGCCGGGGACGCCGGCTCCTCTTCCAGCCTGCGCCCGACAGCCCTCCCGTCCGGTCGCCCCCCCAGCGCCAGAGCGCTTACTCCGGCGGGTCGAAGCTCGGCGGGCCGGCCAGGTAGCCCAGGGAGGCCAGAACCCGATCCGTCCGGTGAAGCGTCCGCTCGAACCACGGGGAGAAGTTGAAGAACCCGTGGCCGGCGCCCTCGGCCGTCGTCAACTCGGCCGTAACGCCGAGCTGCCCGGCCTTGGCCGCGTACTGGCGGCCTTCCGCCAACATCCTGTCGGCGGTGCCGTAGAACAGGATTGCCGGGGGAGCGCCCGCGTCGAGCAGATCCAGCGGGGAGATCCGCCCGGCCGCCTCCTGGGTGAGGCCGAAGCGCTCGGCCCGCTCGCCGTGGAAGGCCAAGGCGGGGTTGAACAGCACCAGGGCGTTGGCCGCCGGCGAGACCGAAACGTCCTCGCCCGGCGCGTCCGGCCCGTCCGCCAGGGCCGTGCACGCGGCCAGATGCCCGCCGGCCGACCCGCCGCCCGCCGCGATCCGCGCCGGGTCCAGCCCCAGCCCGCCGGCGCAGCAGCGCAGCCAGCGCACCGCGCTTCGGGCGTCCTCCACGGCCGCCGGCGGGGTGGTCTCGTGCCGGCTCTTGACGCGATAGTCGGCACTGGCGGCCACCATCCCTCGACCCGCGAGGTACATCGCCTGGCGATAGAACTGGGCGGGCGTGCCCGCGGTGAACCCGCCCCCGAAGAAAAAGACGATGCCCGCCCGGCGGTCGCGCGGCCTCCAGTTGAAGGGGAAGAACACCCAGATCCTCAGCTCGCCGTTGGGCGTGAACTTGTAGGTGTACTCCTGCACCGGACGATACTGGTTCGGCGACCAGTGCGGCTCGATGCTGCTCTCGGCCATGGGGGTCTCCTGGACTAGCGGTTTTCCGCCCTGCACTGTATCGGCGCTTGCTCGGGGCCGCCAGCGGCTCGCGCAGACGCACAGGGACAGGTGCGGCCCGCGGCCGAGGCGGGCACAATCATCCGGGCATCTTCCCGTAACGTTCACGGGCTGCTCGTCAGATGTCTTTCATCGTCAATTCTCCCGCTTCCCGGCCGTCTGCCCACCGTGCGGACCTGCCTCCACATGTACAGATGAGACACCGCCCAAAAGGACGCAGCCTCAGAGAGCCTTGGGCCCCCGGCCAGGCCCGCCCCGAAGGGTCCCGCTGCCGGCTGGACAACGACTTGCTCATGGACGACCCCGCAACCAAGGGGTGCGGGATCTTTCCGGTCACTCATGCCTTCGCCAATGGCTAGCCACGAAAGGAATCCATGCGAAGGCATAGGCGAACAAGAGGGCCGGGGCGGCCAGAAACTCGCTCAGGCCTGGCCTCCAAAGAGCCGGCGCAAGGAGCAAAAGGCCAGCACCAAAGACACATATCGAAACAAGGCCCGAGCGCATCACAGCCCCCAGTAGCGCAACGGGGATTCGCATCAGATCAGCAGCCCGCAGGGGGTGCCCCAAGCGGCGCCGCTCCAGGACCGCGGCAAGTGCGAGGGCTACGGTCCAGTGAAACAGCACGGAGAGCGCGAAGATCGCGCTGTCCCAGCCGGCAGACTGGACGTTCCGAACCCAGCCGCATGTCTCAGCGTAATAAAGGGACAGACCGAATGCACTGATGTAGCAAAGCAGTTGCGTGCCGACCGGGAGCACCGACGCAAGCATCGCCAGAAGGGCGCGTATAACCCTCATAGCCGAATCGCCCATGTTTTGTGGGCGCGGAGCTCTCACGCCTGCACCAGCCACCTGTCAACCCAGAAATCAGAATGTCCCCTTTGTGTCCCTTTGTGTCCATGAAGCGTCAGCCGCGAGGTAAAGGGAGCGGCTCTCCCTCGCCGCCCTGCACGCTATTGTTCACTGCCTCGCTGTGCACCTCAAGAAGGACTTGGGACAGCAGGTCCTTTGCCTTCCCGGCTTCCGCCCAGAACCCCCCGTAGACCAGCAGGAGGGCAAATGCCCCCATGCCCCCGCAGACGAGCAGCAGAATCCAGTTCCCCTCCGCAATGAGCACGAAAAGACCCACCAGGCCGAACAGCCCCAGCATGCCGAACCAGCACGCCATGAACACGATCACCACAATATGAGGCATCATCCGGATCCGGATGGTCGTTCCCTGGTCGCTGGGGATGAACGTGCCGTGGATGCACGGAAGGAAGGAGTTGCGGTAGGCAATGACCCGGCTGACGAGGAAGCCGGCGGCATGGACTTGGCCCTGGAGCGGCGTGTGGGCTCGACCCCAGGCAAACCACTTGACGGGCGCGATCCGCTTCGCTTCGTCATGCCCCGCACGAGCCCGTCAGCACTCAGGGGGCTCTGGACCTCCCACGATTCGTAGGGCAGCCACTTCATGTCTTTTCAGCCAGCCGCGTCTTGTATGGTTCCGGCACAGCGCCTGTGGACCGCTGTTCGGCCGCACAACAGGCCGCCCGTCCGGGCCCGGACAGGAAAGCCCGCGCCCTCTCTCTCCCGTCCTCACAGCGGCGCGCGCGACGCGCGGCCGTCAGGACGTCGCCTCGATGCTCCGGTCAGGTGCTTCTCCCAATTCCTTCCCGATCCGCTTGACGGCTTCATCGACCAGCGTCTTGTCCTCGGGCTTGAGCGCATCGGCAAGGAGCGCTGCCGTGAGCACGTACAGCCGCAGACCCGCCTTGACCTGCTCCCGAAGGCCAATGCCGTCAACTATGCCGAAGGCCTTGCGGCTCAACCGCGCCCAGGCTGAATCCGCCTCGAGGTGCTCAACCACCTCGGGATATGTTGCGTTGTCGCCCGTGATGAGGACGCCCCGCTGCACGCGCATGACGCTCGTGAGACCCCAGGACAAGCCGTATCTTGCATTCAGCAGCCTGCCCTCATCGCCCGTTCGCAGCCCCTCCAGCCCTTTCTGCACCTCCTCGATCCACCCGACCATCTGACGGCTGGCCCAGGCGTTCGCCCTGGCCTGCATGGCCGCGTCCCAGACGAAGGCCTGTGCCCGCTTTTGGATGGAGCTGAAATCCCCGTCAGGGTCCCACAGCGCACGCGCCGCGCGCAGGCCTGCTATGCACGCCGTGGCCTTGTCCGGCTCGGTGAACCAAGACTCGACCTGCGAAGGGGTGACCTGGCTGAGGACAACGAAGGTCTCACCGATGAGATGCGTCTCGGGATCAAGCTCCGGGCCGTCCGCCTTCAGAAAGAGGACGAGGTCGATGTCGCTGAACGTCCCCTGATCGCCGCGAGCGTAGCTGCCCATAAGGGCGATCGCTCTGACGTCGGGACGGCGGAACCGTTCCACGAGCGAGTTGGGACCCACTTGGGGCATTTGTCCTGTCCGCATCCGACCGCGCCGGATATGGCTCTTGTACAACACCTGCGGGCGGCACGTCCACCGCACGGCACGCCGCCCGTCCGGGCCCGGGCCGAACAGGCTCCCTACGCCGGCTGCGCCTTCCCGCCCGTCGGTCCTCCTTCGCCCTGTTCGCGGCCGGATGCTTCTCCAACGATCCCCCCATCCCCTTTCTTTCGCCGCCGCCGTCAGGCCTTGTCGCTGCGGGCGACCGCCTTGAAGGCCATCCAGAAACCGACCGGAAACCAGATCAGATCCAGCACCGAAAACGAACCCAGCATCGCCAGCGGCCAGGCCACGGGCGTCTCGGCCAGCGACCGGGTGCCTTCGATGAATTCCAGCAGCTTTTCCGCCGCCGGGGGGACCCGCTCATCGGCCGGCTGCGATTGGCTTTCGGCGGCCTTCTGTTCTTCTCTCTCGGCCTCGGCCAGCGACCGGTCGAATTCCGGGGCCATCAGTTGGGCCATCGGGTCGTCGCTTTTCTTCATGGCCTCGCGGGCGAGACGGGCCATGCCGATGGCGAACTCCTTCATGGCGGCCTGGCTGATCGCCCAATCCGCCTGGATGGCGGCGGACTTCTGGAGGTCCGTCCACCCGGCCAGGACTGCCTTCACTTGGGCGGTGACGGCCTTGATCTCCTGTTCTTCCTCCTTGGAGACCTTCATGTCCTCCATGCCCCAGCCGTGCGCCCATTTGACCTTGAAGGTGAAGTCGTCATCCCACTGCTCCTTCCGGGCAATGTGGTCGCACGCCACGCAGAACATCTGGTGCTCGTCCTGCATGACCTCCTTGATCTCTTTCTCGGACAGCTCCGTGATCTCCAGGCTTTCAAAACCGCGGATTCGGGCCAGCTCGGGCATCACCACCCAAGAGGCGATCAGGACCTTGCCGAAGAGGATCCCGCACAGGCCTATGCAGGCAACGGCCAGGCCGATCCCTGCTCCGCGCTTCGGGCTGGCCAGCCGGAACCCCACCCCGGCAAGGGCGCAGACCGTGGCCGCCAGAAAACCCACCCAACGCAGGCTGACGTAATAGACGAGCACCGTCCACAGCAACGCGGCGCCGACGCTGAAGCCCAGGCCGACCAGCAGGCCCAGCATCACCCTGGAGCCTGGCTGGCGCGGCCGGGCGCGGGCGCCGGCCGGCGACCCCGCCATCAGGCGGTGGCCGCAAGAGATACAGAAATCTGTGTCAGGCACGTTGCTGCTGCCGCAGTTGGGGCACGTCCTCTCGGCCGGCATGGGAGCGCGAGGCGGCGCTGCCGGCGGGACGGCCTCGGGTTCCTTGAGAGGCACCAGCCCATCCTGGTCGAGTGATGGCGCTTGGGGCACCCGAGTGGGTTGGGCACACTTGGGACACTTGACCCATTTGCCGGCGGCCTGGAGGGAAACCCCCAGCCTCTTGCCGCAATGGGCGCACGCGAACTTGATCATGCTTTCCACCGACCTTTCTCCAATGGCCGCTTGCCTGCCGCCGCCGTGGGCCCCTGCGGATGCGTGGAGTTATCCGGGGACCCCAAAGAGAGGGGGCGTTCTGCTTTCCCGGCTCCTTTCCCGGCCGGCCGCGAGCCCAGGCGGATCAACGCGGGAAGACGGAGGAACGATGCCGGCCCCGGCCGGAGGTGATTCGCCACCCCGCGATTGGTCCCGCTGCTGCCCACGTATTGGCCCCACTACAAGTAGTTGCGCCATAGAGCATAGCATGGAACGACCGGAAACACAACAGGAACGAGGCACTTCGAATTGCCAATTGAACGACAATTGAACGACAGGGCACCCAGGGCGGGCACGACCCACTCTCGCCGGAGAAGGGTCCCGACCCGCGTTTGTCAGCCGACCGTCCCCGTTTGCTTCAGGACGAAGTGCGCCACGAACTCGGCGGCCCCGACCACCTCGCCGAGGTCAACGTGCTCCTGGTCGGAATGAGCCATGGCGAGCCCGCCAGGCCCGCGGGGGGGGAATCGGCACCGTTTGCAATAGCACGTCCGATCATGGTCGGCTACACTCCCTTGACCCAAGGCCGGGAAGACGAATTGCGGCCCGCCAGCCCGGCAGGCCGGAAGGAGAACAAGGCCGTGGCGGAGGCGCTTTTCGAGAAGCTCGATTGTCTCATGTTCAATGTGGGAGATCTGGAGGAGGCCTTGCAGTTCTACCGCGAGAAGCTGGGCCTGCCGCTGGCTTGGCGAACCGAGGGCGCGGCAGGCCTGCGCGTTGGGGAATCGGAATTGGTCATTTGCCAGGGCCCGCCACGGGAACCAGAAACGGACATCAAGGTCGCCTCTGCTCAGGAGGCCGCCCGCTTGTTCGTCGAAGCAGGCGGGTCCATCGTGGCGGATCCTTTCGATATCAGCATCGGCAAGTGCGTCGTGGTGGCAGACCCCTGGGGCAACAAGCTCGTACTGCTGGACTCGACCAAGGGCACCCTCAGGACGGACAAGGACGGATGGGTCAAACCGTAGCGGCCGGCCGGCTTCCCTGCCGCAGCCATTGCCGCGGTCGAGACGCGAGTTGGAGACCTAACAGCTCATCTCCCCTCGGCCGGCACAGGCAGGCCGTACGAAGCCTGGGGCGAATCCATCACGCCGGAGGCGGTCAGGCCGGAGCTTGCAGGCGGCTGCGCGGCAGGTTAAGAATGCCGGCATGGACGTGCGGGGCAAGTCGAGCGATTGGCCGGAGAGCATCGAAGACGAGCGCCAACTCGAAGAGCTTCTCAGCCGGCCGACGGCGGAGGTGGTGGAACTCTTCGGCCGGCTGAAGGGCGACCTGGCGGTCATCGGCGGGGGCGGGAAGATCGGCCCGTCGCTGACGCGGATGGCCTGCCGGGCCCGCCAGCAGGCGGGAACAGACCAGAAGATCATCGTCGTCGATCGCTTTCCCGACCCATCGGTCCGCGATGCCCTGGCCAAGGCCGGGGCGAAGACCATCACCTGCGACCTGCTGGACCCCGCGGCCGTGCGGAAGCTGCCCGCGGCCGAGAACGTCATCTACATGGTCGGGTTGAAGTTCGGCACCAGCGAGCAGCCGGCGATGACCTGGGCGGCGAACACGCTCATCCCGGCCTACGTGGCGGAGCATTACCGCCGCTCCCGGCTCGTGGCCTTTTCCACTGGGTGCGTGTATGACTTCGTCCCGGCCGGGTCGGCCGGCTCGGCCGAAACCGACCCGCTGGAGCCCATCGGGGAATACTCCAACGCCTGCGTGGCCCGGGAGCGGATCCTGGAATTCTTCTCGGGGAAGAACGAGACGCCGATGGTGCAGATGCGGCTGAACTATTCCGTGGAGATGCGCTACGGCGTGCTGGTGGACCTGGCGCTGGCGGTGCTGGACGAGCAGGCGGTGGACGTGACGATGGGCCACTTCAACGTCATCTGGCAGGGCGACGTGAACGCCGCGGCGCTTCGCCTGCTGGAGCACACGAGCTGCCCGCCGCTGGCGATCAACCTGACGGGGCCGGAGAAGCTCT
>LJUF01000025.1 GCA_001303665.1 Phycisphaerae bacterium SM23_33
GGAGGCTTCCGGCCGGGGCGCCGAGAAGCGGGCAAGCCGCTCGGCGATGATCTGCTGGCGGTCGCGCCGCCGGCGCTCGACCTCCGCCTTGGTTTCGGCCAGCTGCTGCTTGAGCAGCTTGGTTTCGAACTCCTTGACGGGCTGATCGTAGTCGAACTGCTTGGCCACCAGCTCCCGCAGGCCGCGGATGAGCTTCTCCTTCTTGGCGGGGTCTTCGGTGCGGCGGATCTCCCCGACGGCGGCAAAGATGCTGATGTTCATCTTGTGGCGGTCGATGGCGGCCTCGCGCACCTCCGATGGATATCGCCGGGCGCGGACGACCAGGGGGCGCACGCGGCGCAGCAGCAGCGTGGCCCGGGCGGGATTGTCTTTCTGGAGCTTCTGCAGCTGCCGGTGCAGCTCGGGCATGTACTGGCGAGTGAAGGCCGTGACCTCGGCCGTCTGCTCCGGCGTCAGGGGGCGGCCGGCGAAGGAAGGGGGATGGGCTGCCGGCCTGCTGCTGGTGGTCGGCGGCGGCGCCAGCAGCCGCTGCATCCTCTCGGCGATGACCTGGCTGCGGTTGGTCCGCAGTTGTTCGACCTCGGCGCTGAGCTCGACCACCCTCTGGGCGTAGCGTTTCACCTCGTATTCCTTGACGGTCTGCTCGTGGTCGAACTGCTGGGTGATCAGCTTGGCCAGTCGCTCCGTGAGCCGCTTGCGCTCGGCCGGGTCTTCGCTGCGGCGAAGCTCGCGCCGGGCCCAGGATATGGCGAGATTGGCCTGGTAGCGGCCGATGGCAGCCTCGCGAATCTCCGCGGGGAACCGGCGAACGTTGACGTACAACTGGTACAGGCGGTGCACCATGGGGGCGGCCCGATCAGGGTCCTCGCTCAGGAGGCGCCGGAGCTGCTCGTATTGCTCGGGCAGGTGCTGGCGGGTGAAGGCCAAGACCGTTTCGGTCTGCTGAGGGGTCGGGGGCCGCGTCGGCCCGAACAGCAGGAGCGGACCGGCCGGTTGAGAGGCCGTGGCCGGCGGCCCCGGCGGCGCGGCCGCCGAGGGATCCGTGGCGGAGGCCGGAAGCGCCCCCGCGGCCACAACGCACAAGCCCGCCGCCAGAAAACACATTATCCGGCTCAGCTGTTCCCGGCCGGGCATCACAGGGATTCCTCCCATTGCTCCCAGGCGGACGGCTCGGCGGGGTCGGCCTCTTCGAGGATGAATTCGCCCAGTTGCTGCTCCAGCCCTTTGACGGTGACCTCGACGGGCCATTCTTCGCCCAGCGTGAGCTGGACCTGGTATTCGGCCAGTTCGTCGGCCAGCAGGGCGGCCCGGGCATCCAGCTCGCCGGAGGGGGACTGGAGGAACCATTCCACATATTCGGCCGGCTCGATCCGGTTGCGGCCGCCGGTCAACAGGGCCAACAGCCCCACGCCGACCACCGCGGCGGCCGCCGCCGCGGCGACCCAACGCATCGGCCGAGCCCGCCCCCGCCGCCGGGCACGCTTCAGCCGGGCGCTGACCCGGTGCAGCGCCCCGCCCGGAAGCGGCACCTCCAGGGCCCGGCCGACCTTGGCGGCGTCGGCGGCAATCTCCCCGGCCAGGGCGAGCTGGGTGGGGGTGAGGTCGATTTCCTCACCGTCCAGCCAGCGGCCGGCTCGTTCATAATCTTCCTGCATCGGATTCATCGTTTGCTTCCAAGACAGTCCGCAGCGCCTTCAGGGCCCGGTGGACCTTAGCCAGCACGGTGCCGATGGGGCACTGAAAGATTTCGGCGATTTCTCTGAAACTCATTTCGGCAAAATGCCGCAGCAGCACCATCTGCCGGGACGGCTCGTCGAGTCTTTCCAGGGCCTCATTCAGGGCCTGGCTGACCTCTTCGTGCCGCAGCCCCGCC
This sequence comes from Phycisphaerae bacterium SM23_33, assembly GCA_001303665.1. GTDB lineage: Bacteria > Planctomycetota > Phycisphaerae > SM23-33 > SM23-33 > SM23-33. Next base: position 1,874 of record LJUF01000025.1, read on the forward strand.
TCGGCGGGCCGGCCCCGGCCGCAAATCGTTTCGCCCAGGACCCCGCCGCCGGGGCTTTCGGCCTCCAGCGAGCTTGTCATGGGGCGGACCTTCGCCCGGCGAATCCGGTCGCGGACGAGGTTGGAGGCGATTCGGAACACCCACTGCTCGAACCGTCCCTTTTCGTCATACTCCGGCAGCCGTCCCACCAGCCGGAGCATCACCTCACCCAGCAGGTCCTCGGCGTCGTGCCGCGAGCCGGTGGCCCGGACGAAGTAGCCGTACAATCGGGGGCCGAAGGCCGCCAGGATCTCCTGGTAGGCCTCTTCCCGTCCCGCTCGGGCGGCCCTGATTGTGGCCCGCAGCCGCTGGGGGTCCATTCTGTTGGCCTATCTGGCATAACGCTGCCGGCCGGCGGGTATTGCGTCCTGCCGGGGCAGCAGCTTGGGTTTCATCCGGGCCGGGCTTATCCGTCCGTCCGCCCCTGTTGGGCAAGCTGCTCGACGAGCCTTTGGCCGAGGGCCCGGGCCTCCGCCAGGAGTTCCGGCCTGGCGGCGGCCGCGTCCGAGGGGCCCAGCCGGCCGAGCGACACGACCTCGACCGGGTCGAACCGGCCCATCCAGCCCAGGTAGTTGGCCAGCCGTTGGGCCACCTCCCGGTAGTCGTCGCGAGGCTTGTCCTCGTACGTCACCACAATGGCCGCGGCCCGCCGGCCGGGAAGCATCTTCCTAAGCTGCCCGGCTTCGTTGGTCAGGTGGTGGAGCCGGTCGAAGAACAGCTTCATTTGCCCCGACACGCCGTCGAAGTAGATGGGCGCGCCCAGCAGCCACACGTCAGCCTGCCGCAGCCGCCCCAGCACGGGCGTGAGCTCGTCCTGGACGCGGCAGGTGTCGTCCGCGGTGCAGGGCTGACAGCCCTGGCAACCGCGGAAGCTCAGGTCGTTGAGATAGACGACTTCGGCCTGGGCGCCGGCCGCCGTGGCCCCGGCCAGGGCGGCCTTCAGCAGCGTGGCCGAGTTGCCTTCCCGCCGCGGGCTGCCGGCGACGGCGATCACCTTGAACATCGCTGCGGTCTCCTTTCGGCTCCTGCAGCCACCCCGCTACGGCGGGCTTTACCTCCCGCGCGACCCATCATACAATTTCCCGGCCAGGCCACACAGGGTGGAGGCGGTGAAATGGCGATACGCGGATCGAGGCATGGGCGGCTGCTGTGGGCGGCGGGGCTGGTGGCGATCTGGCTGGCATATGCCGGCTCCCCGGGCTGCGGCGAGGGCGTGCAGGAGGCGGCCAAGGACGAGCCCAAGGGCTGGAGAGAAACGGTGATCGAGATGGTCTCCGGCATCACCCTGGCGGCCGAGCACGGCACCCTCTTCTACGCCTACGATACGCTGGCTTACCCCGGCCAGCCCGTGGAGCTGATGGCCAGCGTGATCTCGCTGAAGGAGATGGAGGGGGTGGAAGGGGCCGACGTGGAGTTCCTCCTCGGCCAGACCTCCCTGGGAAAGGTCAAGACCGATAGCGGCGGCCACGCCAGACTCAACTGGACGCCGCCGAAGCCAGGCGACTACGGGTTGACGGCCAAGATCGTGGCCGTGCCGGAGAAGGATTTCGAGGACATGCTCAAGTGCGCGCCGACGCCGCTGCTGGTGTCGGCCCGGACGAAGGACACGAAGTTCGTGGTGCTGGACCTGGACCACACGGTGGTGGCCTCCAGCTTCTTCCGGGTGCTGTTCGGCGGGGCCAAGCCCATGCCCGAGTCGGCCGAGGTCGTTAAGGAGCTCAGCAAAGACTACAGCGTGATCTACCTGACCCAGCGCCCGGGACTGCTGACCGTCAAGTCCAAGAACTGGCTGACGGGCAACGGCTTCCCGCGGGCGCCGCTGCTGGTCAGTGAGTTCAAGCAGGCCGTGGGCGACAGCGGCAAGTTCAAGACCGGCCGGCTCAAGGCCCTGCGGGAGCAGTTCCCCAACGTCGCCATCGGCATCGGCGACAAGATCTCCGACGCGGAGGCCTACGTGGCCAACGGCCTGAAGGCCTACCTGATCCCCCACTACGACAGGCAGGACGATGGGGACGTCCGCGACATGGCCGAGAAGGTCGGCAAGCTGAACCAGGACATCCAGGTGGTGGACGACTGGGAGCAGATCCGGGCGGGCATCCTGAAGGCCAGGAAGTACCCGCCGGGCACGTATGCCGCCGGCCTGAAGGCCCTGGCCGGGAAGCTGGAGGCGGACAAAAGGAAGAGAGAAGAGGAAAAGCGCAGGAGGAAGAGGCGGGAGGAGGAAGACGACGACTGAGCCGGCCCACCCCGTCGCCATGAAGGCATCAGCGGCGGGCGGCGGCTGGACATCCCTTTTCCTGGACCGCCCAGTCCCAATAGCGCTGAAGGAGACAACGAATGCGTCGTGCCGTGAAACGGACGCTCCTGATTGCGGCCGTGGCGCTGGCGCCGGCCACCCTGCTGGCCGAGTCGCGCGTCACGGGCCTGGAGGCCTTCTGTCGCGAGGGCCAGACCTTCATCACCTTCAAAGAGCTGGGCGACGTGAAGGGCGAGAAGTACGCCATCTATCGCGTCGACGGTCCCGCCGGGAAGGTCACCCCGTCGGCGGGGCGGAGGCTGGCTGTCATCGATGAAGGCTCCGGCACCTTCCGGGGCGAACGGAACGTCAAGGTGCTGCAGAAGGCGATGAACATCCCCGGCTACAACTTCCGCTATATCATCCGCGACAACCCGACCAACGACCCCAAGGCCCAGCTCGCGGAGGGCGTGGGCCTGTTCGTGGTGACGGTCAAGAAGACCGGCCAGAGCCATTACATCGTGGTGCCCGTGATCGACGGGCAGGAGCAAATCGGCAGGATGATGGCCACCGCCCCGGTGGATGAAAAGGTTGAGCTGCCCGGGGCGGTGCTGGTGTGGAAGCACCCCGGCGGCTCCGGGGCGGTGTACACCCACTGGATGGACGGGGCCACCTGGGACCCGCTGAAGGAGGGCAATGCCTACAACTTCGGCATCGGCGTGCCGCCGAAATACAACGGGGAAGACCCGCTGCCGGTGATGTTCTACGGCCACGGCATGGGCGGCACGTACCGCGCGCCGGACAGGGCCCCCTACGTCAAGAGCCTGTGGATCTGGCACGGCGACAAGAGCGGCTCGTGGTTCATGGGCATGATGGACCGCAGCCAGACCAAGGTGGTCAACTACGTTGAGCAGCGCGTCCGCTGGTCGGCGAAGTGGCTGGCGGCGGGCCGGCCGAACCAGTTCTGGAAGGTGAACATGCGGTACGTCAACGCCCACGGTCACTCCATGGGCGGCACCGGCTGCAACGCCTGGGCCCTGCGGATGGGCGACATCTTCTGCACCACCGTCAACTCCGCCGGGGCCACCATCCACCAGCGCAACCGGGTGTGGGTGAACCAGGCCTCGCGGCTGTGGGGGCCCGTCGAGAAGAACCTTCCCCTGTACGACCGCCGCTGCGAGATTCGCGGTGGCAAGGTGGTGATCACCGACGAGAAGATCTCGGGGGTGTGGGATTACCAGAACTACGCCAGGTGGTCGCTGGCGAACATGGACAAGGAGACCGCCTACCTGCTGATCAGCCACGGCAAGGGCGACGGCAGCGTGGTCTTCGAGCCGGTGCCGGACTTCCTGGACGCCCTGCAGAAGTCGAAGCGCCCCTTCGCGGCCCAGTGGAACATGCGGGGGCACTCCTGGAGCGGCTACGGCACGCGGAACAATTCCTGGGGCGGGTTCAAGATCGCCGTCGACGAGACCGTGCCCGCCTTCGCCAACGCCTCCAACAACGACGATCCGCGGAAGGACGACACTGGCACGATCAACGGCAAGCTGGAGTGGTCGGCCCCGGGCAACGACTTCGCCAAGGACAGCCAGGCCGACGACATCGTGGACTCCCCCGGCATGTGGGCGATGAACATCCGCTCCTCGTCGGAGCCGGCGACGGTGGACGTCACCCCGCGGCGGACGCAGAAGTTCAAGCCCGCCCTGGGCGCCAAGTACGCCTGGGAGAGCATCGATTTCAGTGACCCGGCCAATCCCAGGAAGATCGCCTCCGGGACGGTCACGGCGGACAAGTGGGGCCTGGTGACCGTAGCGAAGTTCCAGGTGGGCCAGGCCGGCTGGGGTAGCCGGCTGGTGATCAAGCCGGGGGAATAACGGTTTGCGCGCGTTGGCCCGCCCGCCCGCGCCCCGTGAGCCGGAGATGGGAATGGACAGCCGCTGGAAGGCATATATGTATCTGGCCCCGGCGCTGGGGCTGTTCCTGCTGTTCACCGCCTACCCGGTGTTCCGGTCGGTCCAGATGAGCTTTCAGAATTATGAATTCCTCACCCCCCAGAACACCCGGTACATCGGTCTGGGGAATTACCGGGAAGGGCTGGTCCAGGATGAGAAGTCGCGCCTGGCCCTGGGCAACACGCTGTCCTACACCGCCATGTTCCTGCCCTGCTACGTGCTGCTGCCGCTGCCGGTGGCCTTCCTGATCGACCGGCTGCGGCGGCAGGTGTTCATGCGGGTGGTGACCTTCCTGCCGGTGGTGGTCTCCGGGGCGGTGATCGCGGTGCTGTGGACGACCCTGTACCACCCCACCTACGGGCCCTTGACCGCCATCGGCAAACGCCTGCTGGGCTCCGACACCCTGAACTTCCTGGGTGAGCCCCGCACGGCCATGCCCTCGCTGGTGGCCATGGCCGTGTGGCACGGCTTCGGCTTCAACGTGCTGCTGTATCTGGTTCGGCTGGCGGCGATCCCGCAGGACCTGTACGAGGCCGCCGCCGTGGACGGGGCCGGACGGTGGCGGACCTTCTGGCACGTGACCGTGCCGCTGCTGCGTCCGGCCATCTACCTGGTCATGGTTCTGGGGCTGATCGGCTCGCTGAAGGTCTTCGGGCCGATGTTCATCATGACCGGCGGCGGGCCCAAGAACTCCACCGTGTCGCTGGTGATGTACATCTACCAGACGGCCTTCCAGTTCGGTAACCTGCGCTTCGGCTACGCGGCCGCCATGGCCGTCATGCTGGCGATCATCATCATGACCTTTGCGATTGCTTCCTCCCGGCTGAACCGGCCGGTGGACCAGTAGGACAGCGATGACAACCGCCATCACAGAACAACTCGCGGGCCGGCCCGGCGGCCGGGTCCGCACCCGAAGGCCCGCCCGCGGCGTGCCGGGCCTGGGCACGGTGATGGTCTACCTGATCCTGGCGGCCATGGTGGCCCTGAACCTGTTTCCCTTCTTTTGGGTGGTGCTCAGCAGCGTCAAGCCCACCTCCGAGATCCACGCCAAGGAGGTGACCTTCATCCCCCACAAGCTCACCCTGGACAACTACCGCAACCTGTTCCGCAACATGATCGGCTTCGACCGGTACTACCTGAACAGCTTCCTGGTGACCGTCGGCACGGTGGCGCTGGCGCTGCTGGTGGGCTCGCTGGCGGCCTACGCCTTCGCCCGCTTCGACTTCCCCGGGCGCGAGGTGCTGTTCTACGTGCTGGTCTTCTCCATGTTCCTGCCGGGGGAGATCGCCCTGATCGGCCGCTTCGAGCTGTTCTTCCGCTTCCGCCTGGTCAACAAGCTCTCGGGGCTGATCCTGGCCTACACCGCCGGCAGCATGGCGCTGGTGCTGTTCATCATGCGGAACGTCTTCCGCGGCATCCCCCAGGACATGCTCGACGCCGCCCGAATCGACGGGGCGGGCAGCTGGCAGATCTTCTGGGAGATCATGGTCCCGTTAAGCAAGACCGGGCTGGTGGCCGCCGGGGTGCTGACCTTCATGGGGGCCTGGAACGAGTTCCTCTTTGCCCTGACCATCACCTGGTCCAACGCCGCCCGCACCCTGCCGGTGGGCATCATGATGCTGCGCGACCAGTACCAGCACTGGGAATACGGCATGCTCTTTGCCACCGTGATGCTGTCCTTTCTGCCGGTGATGATCCTGTTCATCGTGCTCCAGAAGCAGTTCATCCGCGGCGCCACCGCCGGGGCCATCAAGGGATAAGGACGCAAGGGTGAGCCTGACATGCTGAAGAAGGCGACAGCGGTGTTCGTGGTCCTTTGCGTGCTGGGCGGGGTGTACGAGTTCACCTTGCGCGGCAAGGGCGTCATCAGCGGCAAGAAGGTGCTGCGGATCGGCGGGGCGGGCTGGATGATCAGCGAATTCAAGCTGGTCGAGCAGATCGAACGGTTCGAGCAGCGGCACGGCGACATCGACGTCAAGCTGGAGCAGCTCCCGACCGGCTACGACACCATCCTGATGCTGCAGGCCTCCGTGGGGGAGGTCACCTTCGACCTGCTGCTGTCGCCCAGCAACTACAGCGTCGAGCAGTACCACACGCGGGGCCTGGCGATCCCGCTGGACGAGCTGATCCCGGCCGACTTCGCCCGCCGGGTGATCCCGGGCATGCTGGAGTGCAGCAAGGCCGAGGGCAAGCTGTACCTGCTTCCCTTCATGGGCGAGGTGGAGGTGCTCAACTACCGCAAGGACCTGTTCGAAAAGGCCGGGCTGACCCGCCCGCCCCGGACCTGGGCCGAGTTCGAGACCTGGGCCGAAAAACTCACCGACCACCCGAACAACCAGTACGGCATGAGCCTGTGCCTGGCCCAGAACTTCTTCTTCATCCAGAACACCTACCTGGTGCTGCTGCGCTCGCTGCGCGGCAGCGCCGTGGATGAGCGGGGCCACCTGGACCTCACCAGCCCCGAGGCCGGCGAGGTCTTCCGCATGCTGAAGCGCTGGTGGAAGAAGGGGCTGGTGAGTCCGGCCTGCAAGAACCCCCTGGGCTCGGCCGACGACTTCAAGAGCGGCATCACCGCCATGTTCCCCAACTGGCAGTCGCGCGGGCAGTGGGCCCAGCGCAACGAGGCACTGCGGGAGAAGATCCGCTTCGCCCCGCTGCCGGAGGCCCAGCGCGTGGGCTCGCTCATCGCCGTCCACGGCGGCATGATCCTCAAAGGCACGCAGCGCCAGCCTGAGGCGGCCCTGTTCCTCACCGAGGCCATGATCGGCTACGCCCAGAAAGAGATCATCGCCGCCGGCAAGATGCCTGTCACCTACGACATGTACACCCCCGAGCACGTTGCCGACTGGATGCTGGAGGTCGGCCGGACGCTCGAGAAAGCCTATGCCGCCCCCGAGCCGCTGGTGATCACCGAGCTGGCCGAGTACGTCTCCGTGGCCTTCCACCGCTTCCTGGACAGCCCGTCCGACGACCCGGGGCCCTTCCTGAAAGAGGCCCGCGAGCAGGTGCAGCGGCGGGTGTATGACCGCTATGAGTGAGCCCCCTGGTGCGGGCCTTCCGCCGGGCGTTCAATCCAGCACGGCGGCCTCCCAGCGCCGGCACTCCGGCGAGAACAGCCGCACCCGCGCCTTTTTGTATTCCCGCGCCGTCGGCAGCGCCACGCGGGGATAGGCCCCTGCGGCCGCGGCAACGGCCTCCACCGTCCGCTCCACCTCCGCCCGGTCGCGGCCGTGGATCATGGTATAGAGGTTCCACGGCCAGCCGGGGCCGCTGGCGCGGAGATAGCAGTGGCTGACGTTTCCGAACTGGGCCGCCTGGGCGCCGAAGCGGTCGGCCCGTTCCGGCGGGACCTGCCAGGCCACCAGGACGTTGGCGGCCGCTCCCGCGGCCTGGTGGCGCAGCACGGCCGCGTAGCGGCGCATCCAGCCGGCGGCCAGAAAATCCGCCGCGTGGACCAGCAGCTCCTCGGCGCTCATCTGCCGGCCGCGGGCCAATTCCAGGAACGGCTCGGGCTGGGCCGGCAGCGGCTCCTGGAGGGCGGCGATGGCGCGGAGTTGCTCCGGGGTGGGCGCGGCGGCGCGGGCGGCCGACCGGCCCGGTTGATCGTGGGCCTGGCGCGGCGAACCGGCCGGCGAGACCATGTCGAAACGGGCGCGGAGCTTGTACCGCCGGATTGCCGGCAAGGACAGAATCCGCTCCGCCCCGATGAGCTGGCCCAGAACGGTCACGGTCCGGTCCAGGCCCAGGGTCGAGTCCGGCCCGACGGCCAGCGTGAACCACAGATTCAGCTCGCCCTGCCGGGCGTAGCAGTGCGAGACGCCGGGATGGCCGGCCGCTTGTCTTCCCGCCGCCTCCAGATGCTCCTCCGAACACCGCGCCGCCACCAGCGTCGTGGCGTAGCCCAGGGCGGCGGCGTCGAACAGGCCGGCGATCTCGCGGATGATCCCTCCGGCGCCGCTCAGGGCCGCCACCCGCGAGACGGTCCGCTCTTCGGTGGCGCCCAGTTGCCGGGCGAGATCCTCCCACGGCCGGGGCACCAGCGGCACCGAGTGCTGGAGCGCATCCAGCAGGCGGCGGTCGAATTCGGACAATTCCAGGCTCACGTTTCAACCGGGTGCGAAATCCGCTTCGTCACCGAGGCGACCTTCCCCGTCAGCCCGGCGGTCCGACCGGCCCGCCAGTCCAGCTTGATGAAGGCGGTCACCCGACGGGTGTCGCGCTGGAGGTCGGCCAGGCACTTCTGCACCACCTCGAAGACCTCCGGGGCCTGCCCCTCGAGGGTCGTGCCCATCGCCCCCAGCTTGTACGGCAGACCCGAGGCGTGCACGATCTCCACCAGCCGGGCCACGTACCCCGAGACGCTCTCCCCTCGGTCGGTCGGGAACATCGAGAATTCCAGCAGCACGCTCATGGCTTCGATCCTTTCCCGGCAGCAGTCCGCATCCAGTGGCGATGACTTATTCACCGCTGAGATCCCAGAGACCGCAGAGACATTCCTGAATTCGTTTGCGTTGGCTTTGGCTGACCATGTTCGGTGTTTGCCTGCCGAACTATGGCAGGTTCGCCCTCGGCTCCATACCCTGCTGCCAATGAGCGATCTTTGCGTTCTCCGCGTTCTCCGCGGTGGATGAATGGCCGGACTCAGGGCATCTCGAACGCTTGTTCGGGGTGGCGGACGGTGAGCACCGGGCAGGGGCTCTTGCGGGCGACCTTCTCGGCCACCGAGCCCATCAGCACGTGGCTGAGGCCCGTGCGGCCGTGCGTGCCCATCACGATCAGGTCCATGTTCCGGCCTCGGGCGTGGCGGATGATTTCCACGAACGGCCGGCCGCGGAGGATGGCTTTCGTGGCGAGCAGGTCGGCCGGCACCCTTTCGGCCAGGAATCCGTCCAGCTGCTTCTCGGCGGCGGCCACCAGCTCCTCGACCGTCGGCCCGGGGGGGATGGTCGTGGCCTCCAGGCTCACCCAGTACTGATAGCTGTCGTCCACCACGTGGAGGCAATGCAGCTCGGCCGAGCACACCCGGGCCAGGTACACGGCGTAGTCCAGGGCGCAGACGGACAGATCAGAGAAATCCGTGGCGTACAGGATCTTTTTGATTTCGGCCATGGCGGCCGCCCCATTACCGTTCCCAGCTCTCCGGGCCGCGGCGAAGCGCCTTGGGCGAGCCCAGGATTTCCGAGTACAGGATCGCCTTCACGGCCTCGGTGCGGTCGGACAGGTCCACGCGGACGCGGATCTGGCGTTCGGCCTCGGGGCCGCCGGCGGCAGTGGCGATGGAGGTGCGGAGGTGTTCCAGCTCCTGGAGCCTTTGCCGCCTTTGGAGTTCTTCGACGGCCAGCCCCTTTTCCAGGCGCTCCACCTCGCGGCGGACGCCTTGGCCGGCTGCCCGCGCCGGCCCCGGCGCCCGCCTGAGCCGCGGCGCCGGCGGTCTTTTCTGGGCGCCGGGGATGCCCGCGACGGGCCGCAGCACCGGCGGCGGCGCCGGCCGCGGCGGCGGCTCCTCGATCTCAGGCTCTATCCCCAGGATCTCCCGCAGCGCCGACATCGCCTGCCGGGCCGCGACCTCCTGGCGGAGCCGGGCCCGCTCGGCGGCGCTGGGGCCGCGCCCGAGCTGCTCCTGCCGCCGGGCCTCTTCTTGCTCGGCCCACTGCTTGGCCTTCTTGAACAGTCGCTGGAGAAGGACCAGCGCCCCCAGGATGACCGGGATGAGCCATCGCAGGAAGCCCAGCGGCGAGTCGTTCTCCGCCAGCAGGCTGTGCCATGCCGCGTTCATGCCCTGGAATCGTCCTTACGGGGTCTTGGGCTTTTCGCCGGTGGGCGGCCCGCCGCCGATGCTCTCGCGCATGCCGGTGTCGGCCTGGATGTTCCGGAGCCGGTAGTAGTCCATGATCCCCAGGTTGCCGGAGCGGAAGCTCTCGGCGATGGCCTTGGGCACCTCGGCCTCGGCCAGCACCACCTTGGCCCGGTTCTCGCGGACCATGGCCTGCATCTCTTGCTCGCGGGCCATGGCCATGGCCCGGCGTTTTTCGGCCTCGGCCTGGAAGCGGCGCTTGTCGGCCTCGGCCTGGTCGGCCTGGAGCTTGGCCCCGATGTTCTCGCCCACGTCCACGTCGGCGATGTCGATGGAGAGGATCTCGAAGGCGGTGCCGGCGTCCAGGCCCTTTTCCAGCACCTTCTTGGAGATGAGGTCAGGGTTCTCCAGCACCTCCTTGTACGTCGCCGCCGAGCCGATGGTGGTGACGATGCCTTCGCCCACGCGGGCGATGATGGTCTCCTCGGTGGCCCCGCCCACCAGGCGGTCGATGTTGGCCCGCACCGTCACCCGGGCCTTGGCCTTGACCTGGATGCCGTCCTTGGCCACGGCGTCGATGGTGGCCCGGCCGCTGGCGGGGTTGGGGCAGTCGATGACCTTGGGGTTGACGGAGGTCTGGACGGCGTCGAGGATGTCGCGGCCGGCCAGGTCGATGGCCGTGGCCGTCTTCCACGTCAGGTCGATGTTGGCGCGGTTGGCGGCGATCAGGGCGGTAATGACGTTGGGCACGCGCCCGCCGGCCAGGTAGTGGCTCTCCATGTCGGAGGTGCCCAGCGCCAGCCCCGCCTGGACGGCGCGGATCTTGCTCAGCACGATCACCCGCGCGTCCACCTTCCGCAGCGCCATCCCGATCAGCTCCCCCAGGGTCACCTTGGCCTTGGCGAACAGGGCCTGGACCCACAGCGTGAAGAACTTGGCCACGACCAGGAAAAGGATCAGCACGACCAGGCTGACCGCGCCGATGCCAATCCACCATACCGTCTGCGCCAACATGCTCATCCCCTTTCGTTTTCCGGCACTCGGGCCGAGATCCGACCCACGCTTGACCTGATTAAGTTATATCCTCATGGCCGGGGCCGGGCAAGACCGCCCTGGCATTCACCGCCCGTTTGTCCCGGAGCTGCTGGGCCAGGGCGGGGAGGTCTTCTCCGGCCAGGTCCAGGGCGACGGCCTGCTCCCAGGCGAGGGCGGCGCCGGCCTCTTTGGCGGCGGCCATCAGCGTAACGACGTTGGGGACGTTCCTCCCGGCCAGGTAGTGCCTTTCCATGTCCGCGGTAGCCACCTCCAGGCCGGCCTGGACGGCGCGGATCTTGCTGACCACGATCACATCCGGATCCACCTTCCGCAGCGCCATTCCGATCAGCTGCCCGAAGCCGATCTCGGCCCGGGCGAAGAATGCCATGAGGTAAAGACGTATGAACCTGGCCAGGGTCAGGAACAAGACCAGTGCCGTCAGCCCCATGACAGCAACCATGATCCACCAGAGATTCTGCGCTAACATGATGGCTCCAGGTAATTGTCCCGGGCTCGCCGGCCGAGCCGGCGCAGCCTGGGCGGGCTGAGTTATGTCGCCGCAGGCGCGGGGGCGCCCGGCGCGCGCTTCACGCCGACGGTTGCTGGACCTCCCGGACGACGACGTTCATGCCGACGGTTCCCACCACCTTCACCTTGGCGCCCTTGGCGATGAACCCCGTTTCGGCGGTGGCGTGGACCCGCCGGCCGTCGATGCGGATCGCCCCGCTGGGCCGGAGGATGGTTTCGGCGACGGCCGTGCGGCCGATGAGGGATTCCTCCGCATCCGCCACGGGGGTGCCTTCGCCGGGCTCGGCGGTCCGCGTGCGGAGCTGGAGGATGCGGCCCAGGGGCGTTCGGGGCAGATACTTGACCATCAGGTACAGGTAGGTGGGGATGAGGAAGATCAGCCCCACCACCACCACGATCCCCAGCAGCGGGTTGATGCTGAAGCACAGGTACACCATCCCCGCCAGGCAGGCCAGCCCGGCCACCCCCAGCACGCCGAAGGTGGGGGTGCAGATCTCCGCCGCGAACAGCAGCAGCGCCGCCAGCAGCAGCACCAGAATCAGCGCGATCGTTCCGGCCATGGCTTCCCTTTTCTCTCGAACTCGGCATTCCCGTCGGGCTTGGCGCTCCGCGGCCGGGCGCCGGTCAGGTCTTTTCCTCAACCACCAGCCGGTTTCCCTCGTTGCGGAGGACCACGACTCTGGTTCCGGCGTTCAGGAAGGCGCCGTCGGCGATGGCGTCCATCAGCCTCTCGCCGATGCGGACCTTGCCCACCGGCCGGCAGATCTGCACCACCTCGCCGGTCTGCCCGGGGCGGATGTCGAGGATGTTGGCGTCCTCGGTGGCCGGCGGCACCGCCGCCGCCTGCGGCGGGGCCAGCACCAGCCTGCTGGCGACGGGCACCCTGGGCAGGTACCGCGCGAGAATGGCCGCCCCCACCACCGCCAGGGTGACTCCCGCCACCAGCGCCATCGCCCCGTGGGTCAAGAGGCTCCAGTCCAGCTCGGTGTCCGGCAGCGGCAGCTTGTCGGGGGGGTTGGCCATGGCAATGGCCAGCAGCGCCGCCAGGCAGCACAGGATGCCGGCGATGCCCATCACCCCGAAGCCCGGCGTGACGAAGATCTCCACCAGCAGCAGCCCCACGCCCAGCACGAACAGGGCAATCTCCCACACCTGCGCCAGGCCGGCCAGATACCGGCTGCCGAAGAGGATGGCGAAGCAGATGATGGCGATGGTCCCAGGCACGCCGAAGCCGGGCGTGATGATCTCCAGATACAGCGCCAGGATGCCCACGAACAGCAGCACCACCATCACCGCCGGGGAGGTGAGGAACCCCACCATCCGCTCCGACCAGGTGTCGGTCAGTGCCTCCGGCGCGGCGGTGATGTTGAAGGCCTGCCGCAATTGCTCCATGGAGTCGACCACGCGGGTGGCCAGGCCGTAGGCGACGGCCTCGTTGGCCGTCAGCGTCACCAGCTTGTTGGGCCCGGCGATGGTGCGGACGTACTCCCACTGGGCGTCTGTGGGCACGGCCCTCTGGGTGACGGGCTGGCGGCCCGGAGGCACGTCGGCCACCCGCCCGTACCAGTCGGCGGCGTCCACGATCTGAAGCTCGCGCGGCTCCTGGCCGCCCCGGCGGCGAATCAGCCAGATCACCCGGTCGATGGTGATCATGCCCTCGATCAGGTCGTTGTCGTAACCGTTCCTGTCGGCCATGGCCCGCGCCCCCGCCAGGTCGGCCGACTCGAACTTGCCCCGCACCTTCTCCGGCAGCTCGACGATCTGCCCGGTGGGGGCTATGAGGATGGGCATGGCCGCCCCGATCCGGGCGGCGGGGGCCATCACGATCTCGTCGCAGGCCACCGAGATGATGGCCCCGGCACTGAGGGCGTCGGGGTTGACGTAGGCGACGGTGTAGATGTCCTTCAAGTCCTGCATGATGAGGCGGACGATGCCGGCCATGGCCCCGCCGCTGCCGCCGGGGGTGTCCATGTCGAAGATGACGATCTGGGCCTTTCTGGTCTTGATGGGGATGATCTTGCGGCGGATGGCGTCCAGGGTCGCGCCCGTGATGGCCTGCTTGATGGGAATGATGAAGGCGCGGGTGACTTCCTTGGGCAGGGCGGGCTTGGCCACCTCGGGGCGGCGCAGCCTGCCGTCCGGCGTGATGAGCCAATCCCCTTCGACGTCGACGGCCGGCGCCGCGGCCGTCTGGGGCGATCCGCCGCTGGGGGCGGCCGACTGGCCGCGCGCCAGCACGGCCAGCGCCAGGCCCAGTGCCAGGATTGCGCCGATCCGAGCGCTGCGCCTGCCCGACCTCTTTCCCGCCCGGGACATGTGCCTTTTCCTTCCCACCTTAGGTTCACTTATTGTATGGCCGGGCCGGGGCCGAAGCAATACCGACCCGCCGGCGCGCTTGCCCCGCCGGCGCCCGCAGAATATCATCCCCGGCCGGGGCCCGGACAGCACGGTTTTGTGAAAGGTTGGCCGTGGAAAGGACAGGCTTTCTGATCCCCGTCAAGACGTGTCGCCGCCTAACCGGCCGGTTCTCGTTCCCCACGACGAACCTGCTGGCCAGCAGTCACAGTGCCGACGCAGTATGCCTGCGGCAGCTGCACGACGACCTGGCGGCAAGGGGCGTGGGCGCTCGGGTCCGGATCGGCTCCCATCGGCCCCAGGCCGCGGCCGTCTACGTCGCCAGGAGCAAGAGCATTGGCGATCACGAGGCGTATGAACTGACGGTCCGGCCGACCCCGCCGCGGCGTCTACCACGACTGCTCCCGCGGCAAGGTGCCGAAGGTGGCCACCGTCAAGGCCCTCATCGAGCGCCTCGCCCGCTGGAAGATCAACGAGCTTCAGTTGTACATCGAGAACACCTTCCGCTACCGCCGCCACCCCGCCATCGGCCGGGGCTACAGCCCCTTCACCGCCGCCGACATCCTGGCCATCCAGGCCCACGCCAAGAAGCATCACGTCCGCCTGGTGGGATCGCTGGCCAGCTTCGGGCACATGGAAAAGATCCTGGCGCTTCCCGAATACCGCCACCTGGCCGAGGACCCCGAGAGCTTCCGCACCGACGAGAAGGGCGACCTGTGCCCCACCGACCCGGGCTCGATCAGGCTGCTGGGCGAGCTGTACGGCGAGTTCCTGCCGCTGCTGGAGGCGGAGGACTTCAACGCCTGCTGCGACGAGACGCGCCAGATCGGCGCCGGCCGAAGCCAGAGCCGCGCCCGAAAGATCGGCCTCGCCCGGCTGTACCTGGAGTTCGTCCTGAAGATCCGCCGGCTGGTCCGCCGGCACGGCAAGCGGCTGAACATCTGGGGCGACATCATCCTGGCCCATCCTGAGCTTATCGACGAGGTGCCCAAGGACATCGTCATGCTCAACTGGGACTACAGCGCCGACGGCGGGCGGATCGACCGCACCGGCGAGTTCGCCGAAGCCGGTCTGCCGCTGATGTGCTGCCCCGGCACGAACAGTTGGCAGAGCCACGGCAGCCGCATGAAGCAGGCCAACGACAAC
>LJUF01000289.1 GCA_001303665.1 Phycisphaerae bacterium SM23_33
TGATGCAGCCGAGGACCTCTATGTCGGCCCCCTGCTGCGCCCGAATGTCGATCGAGACCCACTCCGGGTTGTAATCGGCGATCCTGAACGTCCCGCAGTAGTTCATCACCTCGCCGCCGGTGTAGACGATCTCCCGCATGATGAAGGGCTCGTCCAGTGCCATGGGCGGCGGGCCGCCCGGCCCGGTCGGCGGAAAGGCCAGCGTGCTCCAGTTGATGGCCACCTCCACAACGCCAGGGCCGATGACGTCGAGGGAGAAGTTGATCTCCTTGTACCACGGCGGTGGCTTCGGCGGATCGTTGTAGAACCACTCGTTCCACCAGGCCGGATCCGCGCCCTGGGGATACTCGTACCACGGCCCCAGGCCGTCGTCCCAGCCCGTGTTCTGGCTCAGGCTGCCGGGCACCACGCTGCCGTCAGCCTGGATCACGCCGTCGAAGTAATCGATCCTTACCTCCGCCAGGGATGTACCGGCCAGGCCCAGCACGGCCACCACTGTAACAAGCGCCGCTATCCTCATGGGTTTCACTCCTCTTTCGCTCATGATGCCCGCCAGAAAACGCGGGCTCGTCTCAAGTGTTTTCACGTCGCTCCGTCACTTCCCCGGCGCACATCTGCACCGGTGAGCGATTGAGCAGTTGAGCCCTCCAAAGGCGTGGCCCCTACAGGGGCCCCTCACGTGCGCAGCATTCTACCGCAAAGACCGTATTTGTCAAGTTTATTGCACCGGACAGGGCTCGAATCAGGCTGGGGCCAGGCCGGCCCATGCCCGGCCGAAACGGATAAGTCTGGCCCCCTAAAGTAACTGGGTGTCACAACGCCCCCCGCCCGGCGGCGGGCCCGCGGCGAAGGCCCGAGCCGCGCCGGCGGGGCGTGTCACTGCGGGGGCTGGCCGGGGGAGGGGGGATTGTCCGCATCGGGCGAGGCCGGCTCTTCGCCGCCGATCTCGACGGTCTTGCGGTCGCCCGCATCGGGCGAGGCCGGCTCTTCGCCGCCGATCTCGACGGTCTTGCGGTCGCCGTCCTTGACCACCTTCACGTGGCGCCGGCCCCAATGGCTGTAGTCGTGCCCGGCCACGGAAGAGGGGATGACGATCCCGAAGAACGCCGAAACGATCCCCAGCACCGCCCCGCCGACCAGGGCCAGGATGATCAGCGTCGTCTGCACGGCCGTGCCCAGCCCCTGCCCGAACAGCAGGATCATCGCCGGCAGGCCGATCGCCATGCCCCCCGCCACCAGCAAGCCCGCCAGGGCGATGATCTTGCCGTTGAATCGAACCGCACCGTTGCCCATGGAAATGTCCTTTCGCATTCGCCGTCAGTCTCCCGGCCGCCGCAGCAGCCCGCGCAGCCGCCCAAGGGCGTAGCGGCAGCGGCTGGCGGCGGTGTTCATGGATACCGACAGCGCCCTGCCGATCTCCTCGAACGTCATGCCCGTGTAGTACTTCATGCGTATGACGGCCTGCTGGACGGGCGGAAGCTGCTGGATGGCCCGCTCCAGCGTGGCCGGCGTAATCCCATCGTCGTCCTCTTCCTCGGCCGGCGCCGGCAGCTCCTGCCCGTCCAGCGTCCGGTGCCGTATCCGCCGGGCGCGGCGCTTGAGGGCGTTGACCCGGACCGCCCGCAGCAGGTACCGCGGCAGCTTCTCGATCCGCCCCTCGCCCAGCCGGCGCCACACCGCCGCCAGCGTGTCCTGAACCACGTCCTCGGCCTCGTCCGCGTCGTCCAGGATCCGCCGGGCCGCCGCAACCAGCCGGTCGCGCCGCCCGGCCACGAAGGACTGCAGCTCGGCAGACTGGTCGCTTTCCTCGTCCAAACCGATTGGCCTTCTCGATCTCATAGATCCGGCCGGCGCCGGATTTGTCTATCGAACCGGCATTTCCCGGCCTGCATATCAGCGCGCGCCCCGCGTGTCGAGAATTGGGCGAGCGCTCGCGGCAACTCCCGGTGCAAAAGCGTCAAGCCGCGAACGGCGCGAACGAGAAGAAAGACGTTACAGATGCTCCGATTGGCCCGGTCGGTGTCGTCCGCGGCGGTGCGCCGGCGTGCCGTCCCCGGCACGGCGGACCCTCAGAGCAAAGCGCCTGACCCCTTCTCTCGCCGTCCGCCGTCGGGGGCGGCGGCGTGAAGGTCGCTGAAGTGCGGCAGCCGCCGGCCGCGGCGGGAGAAGTACCAGCTCATGCCGCGCCAGACGGCCAGGTTGGCCAGGTACGAGTACTTCTTCAGCGGCCAGGCCTTCAGCCGCTTGAGCATGCTCCGCGGGCTGTAGAACTCGTGGAAGGCGGCCAGTTGGGCGTAGCGGAGCTGCTGGGGGGCCATCCGCCGCGGCTGGAAGACCACCGAGCCGCCGTTGTAGCGGTCCCAGTCGGTGGTCAGCAGCCGGCCCTGCCGGCGGAACTCCTCGAAGAACGCCGTGCCGGGATACGGGGTGAGGATGGGGAACAGGCCCATGGCCAGGTCGGCCCGCTGGGCGAAGCGGATGGTGTTCATGCAGTCGCGCCAGTCCTCGGTGTCGAAGCCCAGGATGAAGCTGCCCCAGATGCTGATGCGATGGGCATGGAGCTTGCGGATCAGGGCCAGGTATCGGTCGGCGCGGGCGTAGCCCTTGCCGGAGTGCTTGAGGGTGTCGGCCCGCGGGCTTTCCAGCCCCACGAACAGGCCCAGGCAGCCGCTGTCGCGCATGACCGCCAGCAGCCGGTCGTTGGTCGCCACCAGGATGTCGCACATGCTCGCCCAGCGGATCTTCAGCCCCCGCAGCCGCCCGAACAGGTCCATCGCCCAGCCGTGGTTGCCGGCGATGTCGTCGTCGCTGAACAGGAACACCCGCGAGTTGTAGATCTCCTTGGCTGCGGCGATCTCGTTGAGGATGTCGTCGATCGCCCGCCGGCGGAAGCGCCGGCCGAAGACCACCGGCGTGGTGCAGAACTTGCACCCGTGCGGGCAGCCGCGGGTGGTCTGCACGGGGTTGAAGATGAGGTAGTCGGCCGGCCGGAGCAGGTCCTTCCGCGGCGTGGCGATGGGGGCGTCGGGCTGCTCGTTCCAGTCGTAGATCGGCCGGGGCGAGCCGCGTTCCCAGTCGGCCAGGGCGCGGGGCAGGGTGCCCTCGGCGTCGCCGCGGCAGACGACGTCGGCGTGGGCCAGGGCCTCCTGCGGCAGGGCCGAGGGGTGGATGCCGCCCAGGATGACGGTGACGCCCAGGCGGCGGTACTCGTCGGCGATGCGGTAGGCCCGGCGGGCCTGCGTGGTCATGGCGCCGATGCCGACGACGTCCACGTCGGGGCGGGCCTGGTGCGGGCCGTCCAGGATGTTCTCGTCGACGATCTCGACCTCCCAGTCCGGGGGCACCACGGCGGCGCAGACGGCCAGGTTCAGCGGCATGAACAGGCCGCGGCGGCGGAGGGTCATCTTCCGAATCGTCTCCGGCACGGTGATGGTGGACAGGGCGCTGCGGGGGTTGAGAAGGCGGATCCTGCGCCGCTGCCCCATCCGCGGAGGCGGTTTGGTGGAGGCGATCATGGCGGCCGCTTCCATGCCCGATGCCGTCGGATGCATCCTCGGGCGGGATGTCCCGGATCATCTCCTGCCGGCGACCGTCGTCGGCCTTCCGGTGATGCTGTGCTGCCTCCAGCCTCTCCGCCCCGCCCCGGATGTCAAGAATTGAGTACGCCGTCCCCGGAAGTCCTGAGCCGCGAACCACGCGAACGAGCAGAAGGAATTATGTATCCCGTCCCCGCAACTCCCCAATTGCCAATTGGCAATTGTAAATTGGAAATTCTGGTCTATTCCTTCCCCGCGTCGCCGAACCGCAGGGCGAACAGGTTCGCGTCCTTCATCGCAAATCGCAGCCGGACGGGCCTGCCGGCAAGATGGCCCAGGTCGCCGCCCCCACGCCACCTGACGACGCCGTCCAGCTCGTCCCCGAAAAGCGGTTCCATGTCATCCAGGCCGAGGCCGGGGATCGGCTGGCCGCCTTCACCCTGCATCTCCACCTGGATCGATCCCGCCGCGGAGGTCGAGTAGTTCAGGTGCAGTGATTTGCCGGCGAACACGAGCGGCCTGGTCAGCATCTCGCCGCCGTCGAATCCGGCGCGGACGCCGGCGAATCCCCAGGGGCGAACGGAAAGCCGCCGCAGCCGCCCCGGCGCCCCGTCCTTCTGCATGTAGTGCTCGCTGATGAGCACGGACCATTCCTCCGGCGACGTCTGGATGATGTGCCAGGCCGGGTAGTTGTTCCGATGCGTCCAGTTCCGCCCGTCCAGCCCCGGCCGCACCCAGGCCTCGCGGTGCCGGGTCCAGCGCAGGCCGTCGCGGCTGGCCATGAAGAGGGCGTCGTTGATCCCCCAATACCCCACGCCCCGCGTTTCGGGCGGGGCGCCGGCGGCCTTGTTGCGCTGCTCCACGTAGCGGTTGGGGAAGCCGACGTAAATATGCTCGGCCCCCGGGCACGGCTGGATGCTGTTGGTGTACAACTGCATGCTGGCGTCGCCGTCCTCATACTCCAGCGGCGCCGGCGGGCTCCAGTGGATGAAGTCATCGGAAGTGGACATCTGCACCGAGCGGGCATCCTTTCCATTGCTCCTCACGCCCGGGTTGTAGTATCGCGTGTAGCAGCGATAGCAGCCGGCCGGCTCGTCCCAGAAGGCGGTGTTGATGCTGTCGAACGCGCCCGGCATGTCCAGCGGCCTTTCCTGCATGCGGCGCCAGCGGAGGCCATCGGCCGAGCACATGGCGAACAGCCTCGAATACTGGCTGGTGATCTCGATGTCCAGGCCCTTGTACCGCGCCTCGGAAGGGCAGGCGGGGTTGGTGTCGATGAAGGCCGGCGGGATGCCCGGCGTTCCGCCCTGCCAGAGGATGTTGTTGTCGGTGCTGCCCCCCAACTCGCACAGGCCCAGCCTCGGGCGGATGAAGGATTTGCCTCCGTCGCGGCTCTCCGCCAGCGCCATGATGGTGATGTTCTCATGCTTCCGGTCAGGGATGGCCGCCCGGTAGTACAGCCGTATGCATTGGTCCTGCTGAATCAAGCTATAGGGGAAAAAGGCTCCGTCCTCCCACGCCGCGTCGCCCTGGAAGACCACTTCGCGCCGCTCGGGATGGGCCAGCGCCAGGCGGACGTTGCGCATGGAGTCGATCAGAAAGCGGTCCACGAACAGTTCCCGGCGGGTGCCGATGTTGACGGCCGCCATGGCGGGCTCTCCTTGCCTTGTCTCCCGGGGCATGCGGGCGAGGCCCCGGGCAACCGGCCATGATTCTACCCGGCCGGATCGGGAGCAGTCAGCGCCTTGACGCCCGGCCGGCGGGCCGGCGGCCGTTGACTTCGCCCAGGGCGAAGCGTCTCCAATTGCATTGCTGTTCCCTGCCGGCCCGCCGGTGGGCCGGGCAGCGTGTTGATTTCCCGGCCGGCCCGGCGGATA
>LJUF01000290.1 GCA_001303665.1 Phycisphaerae bacterium SM23_33
CCCTGTACGGCTCCGGGCGGGGATTTTCGGCAGCGTCCGTCCAGGTGGGCAGGCGGCGTGGCTTTCGCTCTTGATGGGCATGGCTTCGGCTCCCTGCTGCTTGACCTGGTCCCGCGATCCGGGCTTCGACGTTGCGCATCCTTGAAGAACACGCCACCGTAACCCCGCGAACATCCGCGCGGACCCGCCCGGAAGGCACGCCCCGTTCATGATAGCTGCCACCCTCGAAGTCCAACTGCCCTTTCAAGGCCAGGGTATTGTTCGAGGACCGCGCGGCGAAGCGCAAGGCGCCACGGGAAGGCGGCTATTCTGTGAGCGGACGGGATATGGTATCCTCAAAGGGCAGAGGCTTGGCGGGCCGCGCCCAGGCGTTGCCGGACGCACATCATGGCGGATATTGAGGCACAGCTAAGCACGGGTCTGGCCGGTCTGGACCGGCTGCTGAAGGGGCTGATGCCCGGCGACAACGTCGTCTGGCACGTGGATTCGATGGAGGACTTTGTGCCTTTCGCCGAGCCTTACTGCCGCCATGCCTTGGCCAGCGGGCGGCGGCTGATCTACTTCCGCTTTGCCGGGCACCGGCCGCTGGCCGGCGCCGACAGCGGCGCGGAGGTTCACCAGGTGCACCCCGAGGCCGGCTTCGAGCAATTCATCGCGGAAATCCACCAGGTGATCAAAGACACCGGCCGAGGCGGGCATTACCTCTTCGACAGCCTGTCTCAGCTTGCCGTTGACTGGTACAGCGACCAGATGCTGGGCAATTTCTTCATGCTCACCTGCCCCTACCTGTACGACATGGGGACGATCGCGTACTTCCCGCTGCTGCGAAACTACCACTCGTTCTACGCCACCGGGCCGATCGCCGAGACCACCCAGGTGCTGCTGGACGTGCTTCGCCACAAGGGCACGCTGTACCTGCACCCGGTGAAGGTGCAGCAGCGGTACTCCACGACGATGTACATGCTCCACGCCTGGCAGGGGGATGATTTCGCCCCGGTCATGCAGAGCACGGCGATCTCGGAGATCCTGCGGGCGGTGCCCTGGCAGGGGCTGGAGGCCGCCAGCAACCGCCTGGACGTCTGGGACCGGACCTTCCTGGAGGCCGAAGAGGCCCTGGCGGCGGTCCGCCGTGGCGAGGCCCCGCCCGAAAGGACCGAGGAGTATTTCCAGCGACTGCTGCGGATGGCGGTCTCGCGACACGAGCGGATGCTGGGACTGGCCAGGAAATACCTGACGCTGTCGGACGTGCTGGACATCGGCCGGCGGATGGTTGGGACGGGGCTGATTGGGGGCAAGTCCGTGGGCATGCTGCTGGCCAGGGCCATCCTGGAGCAGTCCGACCGGCGCTGGGCCGACGTGTTCGAGCCGCACGACTCGTTCTTCATCGGCTCGGACGTCTTCTACACGTTCCTGGTCAGCAACGGGATCTGGTGGGTCCGGCAGCAGCAGCGAAACCCGGCCACCTTCCTGGAAGGGGCCGAGACGGCCCGGCAGCGGATCCTGGTCGGGGCGTTCCCGGGGCACATCGAAAGGCAGTTCGGGGACATGCTGGACTACTTCGGGCAGTCGCCGATCATCGTCCGCTCTAGCAGCCTGCTGGAGGACAACTTCGGCAACGCCTTCGCCGGCAAGTACGAGAGCATCTTCTGCGTCAACCAGGGCCCCAGGCACAAGCGCATGGAGGACTTCCTCTCGGCCGTGAGGACCATCTACGCCAGCACCATGAGCGAAAAGGCCCTGACCTACCGCGCCCAGCGGGGCATGCTCGACCGCGACGAGCAAATGGCGCTGCTGGTCCAGCGGGTCTCCGGGGCCGTCTACGACGGGCTGTTCTACCCGCAGGTCGCCGGGGTGGGGCTTTCGTTCAATCCATACGTCTGGAACAAGGACATTGACCCGACGACGGGCGTGGTCAGGCTGGTGTTCGGGTTGGGCACGCGGGCGGTGGAACGGCACGATGACGACTATACCCGGGTGGTGGCGCTGAACGCGCCGGAGAAAAGGCCGGAGGCCGACCTGGGCGGGGCCCGGCAGTACACCCAGCGGAAGGACAAGCTGCTGACGCAGACGCCGCTGGTCGGCGACATGCGCGACCTGCTCAGGACGCTGCAGTCGGCCTACGATTATCCGGTCGACGTGGAGTTTACGGCCAACTTTCTCGGCCAGGGGCAGTACAAGATCAACCTCTTGCAGTGCCGGCCGTTCCAGTGCAAGGGCGGGGCCGTCGTGCCCCAGGCCCCGGAGCAGATACCGCGGGAGGACCTGCTGCTGGACGCCCGCGGCGCCGTTATCGGGCAGAGCAGGGAGGCCAGGATCGACCGCCTGATTTACGTGATGCCCTCGGCCTACGGCCGGCTGCCCCTCAGCGACCGGTACGAGGTGGCGAGGCTGATCGGGCGGATCACGCACGTCCAGGAGGCGCGCCCGCCGCAGACCGTCATGCTCCTCGGGCCGGGACGATGGGGCACCACCATGCCCTCCCTGGGCGTGCCCATACGCTTCTCCGACATCAGCCGCATCTCCATGCTCTGCGAGATCGTGGCCATGCACGAGGGCCTCGTGCCGGACGTTTCACTGGGCACGCACGTGTTCAGCGAAATGGTGGAAATGGACATCCTCTACCTAGCCCTGTTCCCCTCCCGGCAGGACAACTTCCTGAACGCCGGCTTCTTCGACAGCGCCCGCAACAGGCTGGCGGAGCTGCTCCCCGACGCGGCCAGGTGGGCGGACGCTGTCCGCGTCATCGACGCTGCCGACCTGGGTGACGGTGCCGTCGTCAAGCTCAACGCCAACACGCTCGAGCAGCGCGTGGTATGCTATCTGGAACGGCCGGCCGGCTGACGGCCTCTGAGCCAGCGGTCGATGCACGCGGCGGCATCCCTGCCGGCGGCAATGGCCCGAACCACCAGCGACGCGCCGGAGACGGCGTCGCCGGCGGCGAAAACGCCGGGCTGCGAGGTCTGGCAATCCGCGTCGACGGCGATGTTCCCGGTGGCATCGAGCTCCAGGCCAAACCGCTCGATCAGACCGCGGTGGACGACGTGCGCGAAGCCCATGGCCAGCAGTACCAGCTCCACCTCCATGCTGAACTCGGTGCCGGGAAGCTCGCTCATCCGCCAGTTGCCGTCCACCTGCGACCACGCCACCTCGCAGCCGTGCAACTCGCGCACCCGCACCCCGACGCCCGTGAATCCCCTGGTCAGCACGCCCCACCGGCGGAGGCACCCCTCCTCGTGCG
Source organism: Phycisphaerae bacterium SM23_33 (assembly GCA_001303665.1). Taxonomy (GTDB): domain Bacteria; phylum Planctomycetota; class Phycisphaerae; order SM23-33; family SM23-33; genus SM23-33. Next base: position 3,239 of record LJUF01000290.1, read on the forward strand.
AGGTGGACGTCCGCAGGATGTTCGGCCAAAGAGGCCAGGGCGTCTGGGGGTTGGCTCTCTCCGGGGGCCTGGGAAGGATCTCGAACTGGTGGACTTCCCTGGCGCCCTGGCGGACGGCGGTGCCAACGCAGTCGCTGCCCGTGTCCCCGCCGCCGATGATGGCGACGGTCTTGCCTGCGGCGTCAATCGGCTGCTCGCGGGAGAGGTCCTCGCCGGCGTTGACGCGGTTCTGCTGAGTGAGATAGTCCATGGCAAAGTGGATGTTTTCGAGCCCCCGGCCAGGCACCGCCAGGTCGCGCGGCTGGCGGGCGCCCAAGGCCAGGCAGACGGCATCGAAACGCTGTCGGAGGTACTTGGGCGAGACATCCTCGCCGATGTTGACCTCGGTCTGGAACGCCACGCCCTCGGCGGCCATCTGTTCCAGGCGGCGGTCGATCACGGCCTTGTCCAGCTTGAAGTCGGGAATGCCGTACCGCAGCATGCCGCCAACGCGAGCGTCCTTTTCGAAAACGACGACCTCGTGCCCGGCCCGGGCCAATTGCTGGGCGGCGGCCAGGCCCGCCGGGCCGGAGCCCACCACCGCCACTCGCCGGCCGGTCTTCTCCTCCGCCGCACACGGCTGCACCCACCCCTCCCCAAAGCCGCGCTCGACGATCTCCAGCTCCATCTGCCTGATCAGCACCGGCTCGTCGTTGATGCTGAGCGTGCAGGCAGCCTCGCACGGGGCCGGGCACACACGCCCCGTGACTTCGGGAAAGTTGTTGGTGGCGTGCAGGTTCTCGCACGCCTCGCGCCAGCGCCCGTGGTAGACCAGGTCGCTAGACTCCGGTATCCGGTTGCCCAGCGAGCAGCCCATGCCGTGGCAGAATGGGATCCCGCAGTCCATGCAGCGCGCGGCTTGGCGGCGCAGAACCTCTTCCGGCAGCGGCAGGCTGATCTCGAAGTAATCGCTCACCCGCTCGGCGGCCGGGCGGTAAGGGACTTCCTCGCGGCGGTATTCCATGAATCCGGTCGGCTTAGCCATGGAACACCTCCTCTGTGGCGGGGGGCGTCTCCGTCTGGCGTTCCTCGCGCTCCTTCAGCCGCCGCAGCGCCCGCCTGTAATCGACGGGCATGACCTTCACAAACCGGCCCACCATGTCACGCCATCCGGCCAGGATCTGCCCGGCGCGCGGGCTGCCCGTCCACTCCTGGTGGCGGCAGATCAGCTCGTGCAGCCGAGCTACGTCCTCGTCGTGCCAGACCGGCTCCACGTCCACCATGTCCAGGTTGCAGAGGGTGTCGAAGAGCTGGTGCTCGTCCAGCACGTAGGCCACCCCGCCGCTCATGCCGGCGGCGAAGTTCCGCCCCGTCGGCCCGATCACCACGACCGTCCCGCCGGTCATGTATTCGCAGCCGTGGTCCCCCAATCCCTCCACAACCGCCGTGGCTCCGCTGTTGCGGACCGCGAAGCGTTCGCCCGCCAGCCCGTTGATGAACACCTCTCCCGCGGTGGCCCCGTACAGCACCACGTTGCCGACGACGATGTTTTCCTGCGGGGCAAAGGGCGTAGTCGTTGCTGTCGCCGATCAGCCGCAGCGTCACCCCCGCCGCCAGGAACGCCCCGAAGCTCTGCCCCGCCGAGCCTCGCAGCGTGACCTCGATCGTCCCGTCCGGTAGCCCCTTGCCGCCGTGGGCGCGGGCGATCCGGCTGCTCAGGATCGTCCCGACGGCGCGGTGCACGTTGCGGATCGGCATCTCGACGGCGACCTTCTCGCCGCTGTCGATGCTGCCGCCGACGGCCTGGAGGATCTGCCAGTCCAGGTGGTCGGCCAGCACGTCGCCCTGCTGGCGGACCTGGCGGACGGCCCCGCCGGCAGGCGCCGCCGGCCGGGCGAACACCGCGGAAAAGTCCAGCCCCTTGGCCTTCCAGTGCTCGATGGCCTGTCGGCAGCGGAGCCTGTCAACCCGCCCCACCATGTCCTCGAACCGCCGGAAGCCCAGTTCGGCCATGATGCGGCGGACCTCCCCGGCCACGAAGAGCATGAATCGCTGAAGGTGCACCGGCTGGCCGGCGAAGCGGCGGCGGAGCTGCGGGTCCTGCGTGCCAATGCCGACCGGGCAGGTACCCAGGTGGCACTTCCGCATCAGCACGCAGCCCAGCGACACCAACGCCGCCGTGCCGAAACCGAATTGCTCCGCGCCGAGCATCGCGGCGATGACCACATCGCGGCCGGTCTTGAGCTGCCCGTCCACCTGAACCCGGATGCGGTCGCGCAGGCCGTTGAGCACCAGCGTCTGCTGCGTCTCGGCCAGGCCCAGTTCCCAGGGGATGCCGGCGTGCTTGATGGACGACAGCGGGCTGGCCCCCGTGCCGCCGTCGTGGCCGCTGATCAACACCTCGTCGGCCCTGGCCTTAGCCACGCCTGCGGCCACGGTTCCCACGCCGACCTCGGCAACCAGCTTGACCGACACCTGCACGCCCGGGTGGCTGCACTTGAGGTCGTAGATCAGCTGGGCCAGGTCCTCGATGGAGTAGATGTCGTGGTGCGGCGGCGGCGAGATCAGCGTCACCCCCGGCGTGGCGTGGCGCAGGCGGGCGATCTCGTCGGTGACCTTGTGACCGGGCAGCTGCCCGCCCTCGCCCGGCTTGGCGCCCTGGGCCATCTTGATCTGAAGCATCCGCGCGTTCCAGAGGTACTCCAGCGTCACGCCGAACCGGGCGCTGGCCACCTGCTTGATTGCGCTGTTCAGCGACTCGCCGTCCGGGCAGGACTCGTAACGGGCCGGATCCTCACCCCCCTCCCCGGTGTTGCTCATCGCCCCCAGGCGGTTCATGGCCAGGGCGATCGTCTCGTGGGCCTCCTTGCTGATCGACCCGTGGGACATCGCGCCCGTGCAGAACCGCTTGACGATCTCCTCGGCCGGCTCGACCTCCTCCAGCGGCACCGGCTCACCCGGGACAAACTCGAACAGCCCCCGGAGCGTATACAGACGCCGCGACTGGTCATTGATCAGCCTGGCATACTCGGCGTAGGCCTCCGCGTCGTCGCGCCGCACCGCGTGCTGAAGCCGGACCACCGCCTGCGGACTCCACAGATGCCCTTCGCCGTCACGGCGGTAGTGGTACTCACCGCCGAAATGAATGCGGCCCTGCCTCGCCCGGGAGTCGGTGTAGGCCTGGGCGTGCCGCGCCAGCGTTTCGCGGGCGATCGTATCCAGGTCGGCGCCGCGGATTCGCGCCGCGGTGCCCGTGAAGTACCGGTCCACCACGTCGCGGTCGAGCCCGATGGCCTCGAAGAGCTGGGCGGCGTGATAGCTGCGCAGGGTCGAGATGCCCATCTTCGACATGGTCTTGAGGATGCCCTTCTTAATGGCGGCGATGTAGTTGTCCACGACCTCCTCGACCTCCAGGGCCTCAGCGACGTCGCCGCTGCGCCGGAGCTCGCCGAGCATCTCGAAGGCCAGATACGGGTTCACCGCGTTGGCGCCGTACCCGCACAGCAGGCAGAAGTGCATCACCTCGCGAGCCTCTCCGGTCTCGATGACCAGTCCCGCCTCGCCGCGCAGCCCGCGATTCAGCAGTCCGTGGTGCACCGCCGCCGTGGCCAGCAAGCTCGGGATCGGCGCGCGGGCTTGGCTGAAGTTGCGGTCGGAGAGGATGATCAGCGCGGCGCCCGCGGCGATGGCCCGCTCGCACCCCTCGACCAGCCCCGCCAGGCCGCGGCGAAGCGCCTCACCCGGCAGCTGCCCGGCGGCATCGAAGAGGGCGTCCACGGTCCCCGTCCTGAAGTCGTCCCGCCTCACGTCGCGCAGCCGCGCCATGTCCTCGTTGGTCAGGATCGGGTGCGCCAGCTTCAGTTGCCGGCAGTGCTCGGGCGTCTCCTCGAGCAGGTTCCGCTGCCTGCCGACGAAGCTCATCAGGGACATCACCAGCCCCTCGCGGAGCGGGTCGATCGGTGGATTGGTTACCTGGGCGAACAACTGCTTGAAGTACTCGAACAGCAGTTTCGGCCGGTCGGAAAGCACCGCCAGCGGCGTATCGGTCCCCATCGAGCCCACGGGCTCCTGGGCGTTGGCGGCCATGGGAACCAGGATCATCTGCTGCTCTTCCCGGGTGTAGCCGAAGACCCGCATACGCTTCTGCAGGGCCTGGGGGTCGACCGGCCCGCCCTTGGACGCCGCGAAAAGCCCGCGCAGCTCGATGCGGTTCTGCATGAGCCAATGACGGTAAGGCTGCTGTCGGGCAATTCGACCCTTGATCTCATTGTCGAGCACGATGCGGCCGTCTTCGGTGTCCACCAAGAACATGCGTCCGGGCTGGAGGCGCCCCTTCGCGCGGACACGCTTGGGAGGAAAGTCGATCACCCCGACCTCGCTGGCCAGCACCACCAGTCCGTCGGTGGTCACCACGTACCGCGCCGGACGAAGCCCGTTGCGATCCAGTGTCCCCCCCACCAGCCGGCCGTCGGTGAACACCATCGCCGCCGGGCCGTCCCAAGGCTCCATCACCGCCGCGTGATACTCGTAGAACGCCCGCTTATCGGTGCTGATGTGATAGCTCGCCCCGAAGGCTTCGGGGATCATCATCATCATGGCATGGGGCAGCGACCGGCCGGCGCGGACGAGAAGCTCCACGGCATTGTCGAACTGGGCGCTGTCGCTGCCGCCGGGCGCCAGCACAGGCAGCAGCTCGGTGAGGTCCTCACCCAGAAGCTCGCACCGCAGCCGCGGCTCGCGGGCCCGCATGCGGTGGGCGTTGCCGCTCAGCGTATTGATCTCGCCGTTGTGGGCAACGCAGCGGAACGGCTGCGCCAGCCGCCAGCTCGGGAACGTGTTGGTGCTGTATCGCTGGTGCACCAGCACCAGCGCCGTGCGCATGCGTTCGTCCGCCAGATCGCCGTAGTAGGCGAACAGTTGCGGGGCCAGGAACATGCCCTTGTAGACGATGGTGCGGCAGGAGATCGAGGGGACGCAGAAGTCGACGGCCTGGTCGCCGAAGCGCTGGCGGACCAGCCGCTCGGCCCGTTTGCGGGCCAGGAACAGCCGCCGCTCCAACTCTTCGCCGGTCAGCCCCGCCCCGTCGATGAAAAGCTGCCTGATGGTGGGCTCGGAGGCCCGGGCCAAGTCACCCAGGCAGTCGTTGGACGTAGGCACGTCTCGCCAGCCCAACACGTTCACGCCGTAATGGGCGGCGGCCTCGGAAAGCGTATCATCACACCCACGGCGGAGCCTGGCGTTGCGGCTGCTGAAGACCATGGCCACGCCGTATCGTCCTGGTTCGGGCAGGGGGATGCCCAGCCGGCCCGCCTCGTCGGCGAGGAATTCGTGGGGTATCTGCATCAGCATGCCGGCGCCATCGCCGGTGGATTCATCGCTGCCGGCGGCTCCGCGATGCTGGAGGTTCAGCAGCACCTGCCGACCGTAGTCGATGATCCGGCGTTCCCGGCGCCCGGAAATGTTGACAACCGCGCCGATGCCGCAGGCGTCGTGCTCGCGCCTGGCTTCGTACAAGCCCCGATCTTTCGGCGCTCGAGACCTCATGCTTCCTCAGTTGCTCCTCTGGCATTCTACGGTTCGGCGGGCTGCGCCAGAGCACTTAGCATCGCTTAAATGACTTATAGGTGACATTAGCTGCGATTATGTCCTTCCCCGTCCAAGCCGCCAGCCGCTTGCGGCAAGGGGCTTGACGCCGACAGAGGCAAAGCCGGCCGGGGCGGGAACGGCCACCAGGCCGCGAACCTGCAAAAGCAGCGCCTGCCCAGCCGGCGACCGCCCACCCTCAACTGTCGTAGTACAGATGAAACTCGTAGGGATGCGGCCGAAGGGCTAGCTCCTTCAGCTCCTTCTGCCGCTTCCAGGCGATCCAGGCCTCGATGAGGTCGTCGGTGAACACCCCGCCGGCGGTCAGGAAATCGTGGTCCTTGGCCAGGGCCTCGATGGCCTCCTCCAGCGTGCCGGGCGTCTTGGGGTAGGCGGCCA
>LJUF01000291.1 GCA_001303665.1 Phycisphaerae bacterium SM23_33
CTCGCCCATGTGGCTGACCAGCACCGCGTTGCCGCCGAAGTCGATGGTGAAGATCTCGCTGAAGCTGGCCGGGGGCTGCAGCCAGCCCAGCAGGGCCGAGCCAGCCGCGGCGATGAGGTCGCCCTCGCCGCCGAAGCCGACGCCCTCGGCCAGCAACCGGCTGGCGGCCACGAACGGCAGCGTCTCCACCCGCTCGTCCTCGCCGAAGGCCAGGAACTGATAGCTCAGCGCGTCCAGCCGGTGGTCGCGGACCATCCCGCGCAGGGCGATCTCGGCCCGGGCCGTCGCGGCCAGGTCGTCCTCGCCGACGTCCGGCGCGACCTCGTAGGCGGCTTGGTACTCGGCCACGAGCCTTTCCACCTGCTTCGCGTCGGCCTGCCCGCAGCGGCGGATGTAATCGGCCAGCGACAGCGCCTCCCAGGCGCAGCCCAGGCTGGTCGCCAGGTGCGTCGTGTCCAGCCCAAAGTCGCCCATGCCGGGGAACGGATACCCCAGCAGGCCCAGCCGCGCCTTCCACAGCCGGCCGGCCGCGCGGGCCGCTTGGAAGAAGTCGCCCAGCTCGGTGACGGCGTCAAGGTCGTCCACGTGGCTGGTGACGTATTCGAACGGCACGGCGGCCCGGGCCAGCACGTTGCACAGGTCGTGGGTGCCGTGCACGCCGTGGTTGGCGGTCAGCTCGGCCTGGCCGTACGACTCGTCCACGGCGTACAGCTCCTGCGTGTTCCAGACCACGATGGGCAGGTGCGTGCGCTTCAGGGCCGGGGCGGAGATCAGGCTCGGCGAATACGTCAGCAGCACCACCAGGATGGCGTCGGCGCCGCCGGCCTCGAAGCCGGCCACGGCCCGCTCGACGGCCTCGCGGGTGAAGACCGCCCCCTCGAAGCTCACGTCGGCGACGCCGGCCAGGGCCGGCAGCAGCTTCTCGCGGACGAACCTCTCCCGGCCTTGGCGCAGCTCCGGCCCGCTGCGCTCGTAAAACTCCAACGTCAGTCCCAGCAATCCGACTTTCGGTCGATTGGCGACATCCGGCACGGTAGGTTCTCCTGCGACGCGGGCAGCGGCCTCACGCGTCTGTCGCTTTTCGGAAATCCTCCAGGAAGCTGGCGGGGACGTCCTTTCCGAGCAGGTCGTTGAGCAACTCACTGAGGACCGCCGAGTATATCCCCAGCAGCTCCCGGCCCAGTTCGGCGTCGGCCCGGGTGGCCCGCCCCTCCACGCAGTCGGGCAGGGCGGCCGAAGACGGGATACAGAACACGCCCGGCCTCCGCCGCATGGAGGGGAAGGGGAAATCGTCCCCGTACAGGTCGGGCGGCCCGTCCACGGCCCTTTTCATGTCCACTTGCTCGGGCCGCAGCGCCAGCATGAGTGATGTTTCGATACAGCCGGCGTGGGTCAGGGGCTCGCCGGCGAGCTTCTCGGCCCGGTCCGCCGCCATCAGGTACGGGCAGGTGTCCACGTACAACGCCCGCGTGCCCTCGCGGCGTAGCTGCCACACCGCCAATTGGGTGGCACGCAGGTTCCCGTGGCCCTGGACGAACACGATCCTGCGGAAGCCCAGGGCGTGGACGTCGCGCGTGATGTCCACCAGCTTCGACAGCAGCGTCGCAGGCGACAGGCCCACCGAGGCGAACGGGCGGGCCCACTCCACCACGCTGTAACGGATCGTGGGAAACACCACCACGCCAGCCGGATCGGACCCGGCCGCCGCCGCGGCCACGATCCCCTCCACAAGCATGCAGTCCGTGCCGCAGGGCAGGTGCGGGCCGTGGGCCTCGAAAGAGCCCATCGGGATGACCGCCACGCCCTGCTCGGCGGCCCGGCGGATAGCGATCCAGTTGGATTCCAGTGCTTGCACCGCTGCGCTCCTATGTCTGCGGCGTGATCTCGATCGGGACCCTTCGCTCGCTGGTTTCGGTGCTGCAGTCGGCGGCCACGGCGCCGGACAGGATCAGCTCGCTGTTGAGGACCTGGAGGATGCTGGCCGGCACCAGCGGCGTGACCGGCCCATGGGCGGCCAGCCGGGTGATGAACCGCTGCCAGATCGACTCGCCGGCGCCGAAGCCGTTCCAGAAGCTCACCAGCTTGGCCCGGGCCAGGTCCCGCGGGCCGATGGTGGCGGCCTTGGGCGGCACCCAGGACCAGTCGCCGGCGCTGCCGGCGTCGGCGTAGAGCGAGTTCTGGCAGACCGTGATGGGGTGCAGGTCGACGATGCGCGAGCCGGCCTTGAGGTAGGCCTCGATGTCGTCGCCGAACTCGCGGCCCAGGTGAGGCTCGAAGAAGGCGATGTGCCCGCACCAGCCGATGCCGCAGTAGCAGACGTCGGCCTCACCGGCGTCCTCGATCATCCTGCTGTAATCCTTGACGTTCTCGGTGGTGGGGAAGTGGATCTGCTCGTCCGGCATCCTCAGCTCCGGGGCGATCCGGTCGAACAGGTCGTGGTACATCCAGTACTGAAAGCCGCCCTTCCAGTCCCTGGGGGCGGTGCGGCCGTCCTGGTCGGCGTATTCGTCCATGTTGAAGGTGTGCACGTGCCGGCAGGGGATCCTCAGCTCGTTGATCATCTGGGCGATGAAGGCGTAGTGCGGGTTGGGGGCCGGCAGGATCAGGACGTACTTCTTCCTGCCCTCGTCCAGCGCCCGCTTGATGCCGGCCACGATGTGCATCACGTAGGAAAAGCGGAACGCCGTTTCGTCCTCGATGACGCGGATCCTGAAGTTCTGGTTGGGATGCCGGCAGAGGTCCTGCCGCTTGATGGCCCGCACGCGGCGGCAGACCTCCGCGTCGCGGAAGGGCAGGAACGCCGCCGGCTCGTATTCGAAGCTCTCCATGTCCGCTTCCCTTCTCCGGGGGGCGAGTGTTCGGATGTCACCGGGCCTGGGGCAGCTCCACCCAGGCCTGGCCGGCCGCCGATTCCCTCACCGCCTCCAGCACGCGCTGGATGTGAATCCCCTCGGCCAGCGAGGGCGAGGGGGCGGCGTCGGCGGCGATGGCCTTCAGCAACGAGTACAGGCTGTGCACGTGGCTGCGGAACCAGTCCAGCGTGAACTTCGGCCCGGGGAACTTCCCGCCGGGGGCGGGGTACCTGTGCACGGAGGCGATGCTCTGCCACCCCCGCCCGCCCAGGTCGCCGTCGGGCGGCCGGGCGTCGTAAACCTCCAGGTAGTTCGGCTGCATGACGTTGAATCGCATGGCCCCGTGGCGGGCGTGGATCTCGAAGCGCAGCTCATCCTCGGTGCCGGTGGCGAGCTTGCTGACGTCCACGCTGCCGAAGGCCCCGTCGGCGGCCCGCAGCAGGATGACCGCGGCCTCCTCCGCGTCGATGCTCATCATGCTGCCGGGCTTGTCCAGGTTGGGCCGCTGCCGGGCCCAGATCCGGCTGACGCAGTGGGCGCTTTGGAACGGTCCGATCAGCCACCACAGCAGGTCCAGGATGTGCACGCCCAGGTCGCGGATGGCGCCGCCGCCGGCCGCGGCGGTGGACTTCCAGTTCACCGCCTTGTTCGGGTCCACGCTGCCGCTGTGCAGGTACACTGCCCGGAAGTGCGTCACCGGGCCGAGAAACCCCTCCTCCACGAGCTGCCTGGCCTTCATGGTGGCCGGGAAGAAACGGCACTGCAGCGCCACCTGGGCCTTGCCGCGGTAGCCGCCCAGCAGCTCCTCCAGTTCGTCGGCCTCGGGCAGGCTGGCGGTGACGGGCTTGTCCACGTAGACGTGCTTGCCGGCCGCGATGGCCGCGCGCAGGGCCGGCATGTGCTCGGAGTTCGGCGTGCAGACGTGGACCAGGTCCACGTCGTCGGCGTTGATGAGATCCTCGGCGCTGGTGGTGCATCGCTGGAAGCCGCCGGCCCGCCTGGCCGCCTGGGCCAGCTCCTCGGTGACCTCGCAGACCGCCCGCAGCTCGCAGTCGGCCGGCGGCGGGCTGTAATAGAACGGAATCGCCTTGTGGGCCAGCGTGTGCGTCTTGCCCATGAAGCCGTACCCGATGACGCCGACTCCCAGCGTGTCCATGTGCTCTCCCGACCTCAGCGCCCCAGCTCCCGGGCCGTCTCGCCGATGGCCTCGTCGATGATGTCCAGCCCGCGCGTCAGCTCGGCCTCGTTCATCACGATCGGCGGGCTCATCCGGAGGATGTGGCCGGCCGGAATCCACGCCAGCCCCTTCCGGAAGGCCTTGACGTATACCATCTGCCCGGCCTCGTCGAAAGGCTCCTTGCCGGCCCGGTCCTTGACCAGCTCCACCCCCATGAGGCACCCCTTGGCCCGGACGTCGCCCACGATGGCGTGCTCGGCCTTCATCTTCTCCAGCCGCTTCAGGGCAATCTCCCCCAGCCGGGCGCTGTGTTCCAGCAGCTTCTCTTCCTCGATGACCTGGATGCACGCCAGCGCCGCCGCGCAGGCCATGGGGTTGCCGCCGTAGCTGCTGGAGGCGCTGATGCGGTCGAACCGGCAGCACGTTCCAGTGCTCCATGCAGAGCCATTTTCCGGTCCGGCCCATGCCGGTGAGCACCTCGTCGGCCACCAGCAGGATGCCGCGCTCGTCGCAGAAGGCCCGCAGGGCGGGGAAGAAGTCCCCCGGCGGCATGACGGTGCCGGCCCAGCCCTGGATGGGCTCCAGCACGAAGGCGGCGACCTGCCCGGTAGTGCCCTCCCGGATGAACTGGTCGTAGTAGGCCAGGTAGGCCTGGGTGTCGGGCGAGCCGTCCGGCCGCGTCCACAGCGGACGGTACGCGTCCGGCCGGGGCAGCATGTAGAAGCCCGGCATCCGCGTGGCCGCGTACATTGGGTTCATGCGGGCGCAGGAGACCGACCCCAGGGTCTTGCCGTGGAAGTCGGCGAAGCAGGAGAGGAATTCGGTCCGGCCGGTGGCGGCCCGGCAGATCCGCATCGCCGCCTCCACCGCCACGGTGCCGCTGTCGTACATCTGCATGCCGCTCAGGTCGCCGGGCAGGACCTGGGCCAGCCTGGTCACCAGGGCCTCCTTCACCGGGGTGGTGAAGTCGTGGCAGTTCATCAGCCGCCCGGCCCAGTGGGCGATGGCCTCGCTGACCTTGGGGTGGCAGTGACCCAGGCTGGTGACGTAGATGCCGCTGGAGAAGTCCAGGTAGCGGTTGCCGTCCACGTCCTCCAGGGTCACCCCGCGGCCCCGGCTCCAGCAGACCGGGAACAGCCGCACCTGCCCGGACAGGCCCCGGTAGTGCCGGCCGGCGGCCCGGTGCATCCGCCGGCTCTCCGGGCCGGGCACCTCCGTCACCAGGTGCGGCACCTGCGACAGGTCGGCCCGGCACCAGTCGCGGTCATATTCGACCGGGGGGATCACCGGCTGCGTCGCTGCTTTCGACATGGTTCGGCTTCCTTTGGTTCAGCAGGGATTCAGGGGATGCAGGGGATGAAACATATATTCCTCAAAGCAAATGGCATGGCGGCGCCTCCCGCGCAAGGCCGCGTCGGCCCGGGGGCCCGCCTCTGCCGCCCTGTTTCGCTATCCCATGCATCCCCTGCATCCCTGCCTTCTTTTACGGGCGCAAGAGAGACTCGAACCTCTCCACGATGAAGTCCACCACCTGCTCGTCGGCCGGCAGGCCCAGCTTGGTCAGCACCGTGCTGTGGCCTTCGTGGTAGGCGTGGACGCGGACCCACAGCCCCGCCGCCACCGCCCGGCGATGGAAGTCAATCGCGTCCTCCACCCGCCGGAACTTCAGACCGGCCAGGTGCCGCCGGCCGCGGGCGTCAACCAGCACGCCGCCGAACTGCTCCGCCAGGGCCGACAGCCGCTGCATGAACCTGTCGCCCACGGCGGCGACGCGGCCGGCCTGCGAAGCCAGCATGTCCATGACGCATAGCCCCATGTAGCTGGGCAGCGACGCGCTGCCGTTGGTGGTGATGGCGTCGTACTGGCCGAGCACATCGTAGCGGCTTCTATAGATCACCGCCGCCAGCGGGTGGAAGCCGGCGGTCATCCCCTTGCCGGCCACGACCATGTCGGGCACGAAGCCCATGGAGCGATAGGCGAACACCTCCGGCTGCCAGAAGCCGGTCTGGATCTCGTCCAGGCACATGGCCGCGCCGGCCTCGTCGCACAGCCGCCGGGCCAACTGAAGGTACGACGCCTCAACGGGAATTGCCTCGCGGTTCATCATGACCGGCTCGGCCCAGAACGCGGCCGCGCGCCGGCCGACGCGCTGGAAGGCCGCCCGCAATTCGTCGGCGTCGTTGGGCTGGACGGTGACGACCTCCAGGTGCGTCACGAACCGCCGCCACATGCCGCGCAGGTACTGTGGCACCATGTCGGTGCCGTGGTAGTTGCCGTCCAGCACCACCACCGCGGGGGTGGCCTTGTCGCCGCGGTCGCGCTCGAAGCAGACCAACTGCATCTTCAGCGCCGCCTCGCAGGCGACCGAGCCGGTGCAGCAGCCCAGCAGCACCGTGTCCAGCGGGTCCGGCTCGCCCGGCGGGTTGGCCGCCTCGACCAGCCGCTGGGCCAGCCGCTTCACCGGCGTCTGCGGGATCTTAGCGTGGTTGTCCCAGACGATGCCGGCCCGGGCGGCCTCCTCGATGGCCGCACACAATCGCGGATGGTTGTAGCCCCACAGCATCTGGTAGTGCCCGGAGGTGCAGTCCAGGCACAGCCGCCGCTGCTCGGTGATGTAGAACAGCCCGCGCCCGGTGAGCAGGTCGTCGCAGGGCTCCGTCTGCTTGCCGCCGTAGGAGTCCTGCAGCGCGGCCTTCTCCACGGGCGCGACGGGAGGGATCTCCTGGATCGTCTGGCCGACGCGCTCCAGCAGCCGGCCCGTGTCGCGCGAATCCAGGAACTCCAGCCCGGCCCGCATGCCGGCCAGAATCGCCTCGCCGCCCGGCCCGAACAGTAAACCGGGTGAAGACAACACGGTCATCGCCTTACTCCAGCTTGTACTTCCCGACCATCGCGTCGGGGTCTGCGTTGTCCCTGACGACCTCGCACAGGGCGGCCTGGAAGGCGTGCGGATCGGGAACCTGGATGGCGTTGCGGCCGAAGACCACCCCGCAGGCGCCCGCGGCCACCTCGGCGGCGGCCAACTTGAGCGCCTTGCGCTGCGTCGGCAGCTTCTCGGCGCCCAGCCCCAGCACCGGCACGGGCACGGCGCCGGTGACCGCCGCGAAGTCGTGAGTGTAGAACGTCTTGATGGCGTCGGCGCCCAGCTCGGCGGCGATCCGGCTGCCGATGCGGACGTTATCGTGCAACTGCTCGGCCGTCATGTCCAGATGCCCGGTGGGGAAGTACTCGCCGATGACGGGAATGCCCAGCTCGTGGCACTGCGCCGTCAGCCGGGAGAACACCTCCACGTTGGCCGCGTCGCGGCCCTCGTCGCCGGTCCGCAGTGTCAGGCTCACCAGGGCCACGTCCATGCCCTCTCGCAGCCCGTCGGCCACGCCGTAACATTCCGCGCTCCTGGCCGCCCGGTAGCCCCACTGGAAACAATACACCGTGTTCCAATTCAGCCGCACCGCGGCCAGCGGCCGCCCCCGCCCGGCGAAGATGCCGGCGCAGTGCCGCAGCATGCCCGGGGCCAGCAGCACCGCGTCCACCTCGGGGTTGATCTTCTCGGCCGTGGCCGGCAGGTCCTCCATGCCCGCGATGGGGCCGTCGAACATGCCGTGGTCCACGGCAATGACCACCGCCCGGCCGCGGCCGAACAGCCGCCTCAAGCGAATCTCTCGACCGTCCATTGCCCCGCCTCGTCCACCAGGTGTTTCACGGCTTAGTCCACGAATTACACGAATTGCACGAACCGAAGCTCAAACGGCACAAGGCTGTGGTCCCCAGCGTCAAAGCCCCGGACGACGACTTTGGCGCGCTTTCGTGGATCGCGCCGCTGCACAAAAGTGAATCTTTTGTGATTCATGAAATTCGTGGCCATTCGTGCGATTCGTGGTCTCCGCCGACCCGCGCGGCTTTGGCCGCAACTTCCTTCACCGTTCAAACCTTTCTGCAACTTGCCTAGACCAGTGTGACCTTCACCCCCGCCCGGCGCAAGGCCGCCACCTGCCGCGCCG
>LJUF01000292.1 GCA_001303665.1 Phycisphaerae bacterium SM23_33
GAAGATCCTGGCCCAACTCACTGCCGAGGCCGAGGCCTACGTTCAGGCCGGCGGCGACGGCGGGCCCGGCCCCAGCAAGGCGGTCGAATCCGTGGAATACTCGGCCGCCTCCGTCGAGCGGCTGCAAGGGGCCCTGCGGTTCAAGCACAAGGATCCGCTGGCGGAACTGTACGTGGCTTACCAGCTGCTCCAGCCGCTGTACCAGGCCGGGAACGAGCTGTTGCGCAAATTCCAGCCGATGATGAACGAGCTGCTGGGGCGCTGCCGGTACGAAGCCATGCCCAACTGGCCTCGGCAGATGCTCTCCGACCTGAACGTGCCCGAAAAGCTTCCCAAGCTCGAACAGAAACTGCGGATGCAGCGGCGCGACGCCGCCCTGGCCAAGAAGCGCGCCGCCGAGCAGGCCGTCGTCAAACGCAACCGCACCGTCAACGCCCTGGAAAAGACCCTCAAAGAGCTGATGGTCCTGATGGCCGACGAAAAGGCCGACGACGCCGTGCTCGAGCGTCTGGCCGAGGAGGTCAAGCAGCGCTGGACCACGTTCGAGGTCACCCTCTCGGCCCTGCGGGAGCAGGCGGTCGACATGAAGCAGCCGCAGGCCAAAAAGTATTACCACCGCATGATCCAGCAGGCCAGGCAGATCCCTGGGCAGAAGGAGTACGCCGATCCCGCCCGGCCAAAATACAGCGACAAAGAAAACAGCTCCTTCCACTCCAAGCGGATGTACTTCGCCAAAGAGGCGGTGCTGGTGGTCAACGTCCTGGCGGTCTCCGCCAGGGAGCCGGCCGTCATCATTCCCGGCGAGAAGCCCCCCGGCAGGAAGCCCGGGGAAAGGCCCGGCCGACCCCGCGGGCGGTAGAGCCGGCCCGCGCCCGCCATCGCGTCCCCGCGGGGAGAGCTTGTTCGGCCGCTGCAAATCGTTATGATGGCCCCCCGTGCCGGGCCAATCGCAGAAGACATCCCTGATCGTGCCCTTGACGCACCCCACGCCCGAGGCCATGCGCGCGGGCATGCGGGCGGCCGATGCCGCCGGCGCCGACATGGTCGAATGCCGGCTCGACTATCTCGAAAAGGTTGACCGGCCGGCCCTGCGGGCCCTGCTGAAGGACCGCCCCCTGCCGGTCATCATGACCTTCCGCCCCGCGCGCCAGGGCGGGCGCTTCGACGGCCGCGAACCCGATCGCCTGGGCATCCTCTTCACCGCGGGCAAGCTCGGCGCCGACTACCTGGACGTCGAAGACGACGTTCCCGAGTCCCACCGCCCGAGGGGGCGAGTCATCCTCAGCCACCATGATTTCGCCTTCCTCTCGCAGGGCCCCGAGGACGCCGTCACCGCCTGTAGGATTCTGCGCGGCGCGGGAAAGCCCGCCATCGCCCTGGCCATGGGCGAGCACGGCGCCACGAGCCGCATCCTGGCCAGGAAGTTCGGGGCCTTCGGCACCTTCGCATCCCTGCAGGAAGGGGCCGAGTCGGCCCCGGGCCAGTTTACCATCCAGCAGATGAAAACGCTGTACCGCTGGGACTGCATCGGGCCGGCCACGGCGGTGTATGGCGTCATCGGCTGCCCCGTGGTGCACTCCATGAGCCCGGCCATCCACAACGCGGCCTTCGCCCACGCCGGCGTCGACGCCGTGTACGTCCCCCTGCGGATCGAGCCGGGCCCCGAGAGCTTCAACCGCTTCATGCACGCCCTGCGGCAGGCGCCGTGGATGGACTTCCGCGGACTCAGCGTGACCATCCCCCACAAGGAAAACGCCCTCGCCGCCGTCGGCGAGGAAAGCGTGGATGAGCTCTCGCGCCGGATCGGCGCCGTCAACACCATCCGCATCGAGGCCGACGGGACGCTTCGCGGCTGGAACAGCGACTACGCCGCCGCCATGGACGCCCTGGTCGGGGCGATGGGAATCCGGCGCGAAGACCTCGCCGGACGGAACGTGGCGGTGCTGGGCGCCGGCGGGGCCGCCCGGGCCATCGTCGCCGCCCTGACCTATTACCACGCCGCCGTGACCATCTACAACCGCACCGTCTCGCGCGGCGAACGCCTGGCGGCGGAGTTCGGCGCCGCCGCCCGAGGCCGCGAGGCGCTGGAGTATCTCGAGGCCGAGATCCTCATCAACTGCACGTCGATCGGCATGTACCCGGACATGGACGCCAGCCCCATCCCGCCCCACGTCCTCCAGGGCGTGCAGGTCGTCTTCGACACCGTTTACAACCCCATCGAGACGCGGCTGCTGCGAGAGGCGGCCGAGGCCGGCTGCCGGACCGTCTGCGGCGTGGACATGTTCGTCGGTCAGGCCGCCACCCAGTTCGAGACCTGGACCGGCCGGCAGGCCCCGCGCGAGCTCATGCGCAAGGTCGTCCTAAAGCACCTGACGGATCCACAGCCATGACAAAGGGCAAGATTCGCGTGGCGACGTGCCAGTTCGCCGAGACCTTCAACCCGCGGGGCAACGCCGCCGTCATCCGCCGCTACCTGCGAGAGGCCAAGGCCCGCCGGGTCGAGATCGTCCATTTTCACGAGGCGGCCCTGACCGGCTACCTGGCCCGGAGAGGCGCCCCGGCCCGGGAGGACATCGACTGGGCGGCCCTGCGGCAGGCGACCGAGTCCATCTGCGCCGAGGCGGCGCGGCGGAAGCTGTGGGTCGTTCTGGGAAGCGCCCATCGGCTCACCCCGCCGCACAAGCCCACCAACTGCCTGTACCTGATCGGGCCCGACGGCAGAATCCGCGACCGCTACGACAAGCGCTTCTGCACCGGCGGCGACCTGAAGGCATACAGCCCCGGCAACCACTTCGTCATCTTCACCCTCAACGGCGTAAGCTGCGCCCTGCTGATCTGTTTCGACCTGCGCTTCCCGGAGCTGTATCGGCAATTGAGCCGGCGCGGCGTGCAGGCCATCTTCCAGTCGTTCCACAACGGCTACACGGACGGCCCCGGCATCCACAACAAGATCATGCGCCAGACCATGCAGGCCCACGCCGGCATCAACTACTTCTGGGTGAGCATGAACAACTCCTGCGGCTACTACAGCCGCTGGCCCAGCGTGTTCATCCAGCCCGACGGTGACATCGCCGCCTCGCTGCGGCAGAACCACGCGGGGATCATGGTCAACACCATCGACACCACGCGCCGGTTCTACGACGCCAGTCGCCCCTACCGCGCCGCCGCCATCCGCGGCGTGCTCCACACCGGCAGACTCCTGAACGACCCGCGACAGAGGGATCGGAAGTCCCTCTGATTCCCCCTGGAAAGCATGCGTCACTCAAGTGAGCACGCCCACCGCGGAAGGCCCGTGCGCCGGCTTCCGGCGTGCTCACTTCAGTGAGCATGCCTCAGTGACGCATGCCTCGCCGCCGCCTGCGATATCGCTGGTACGGGACATCCTCCATGAAAGCGCCCAGCTCCAGCGCCCGCCGCAGGCCCCGCTCCAGCTCGACGCGCACGCGGGTGTGCGGATACTCCCGCCAGTCCCCGCAGACGCCGTGACGCACGCACTGGGTCAGCACGTAACAATAGGCGAGCCGGCACTGCTTCTCGTCGCGGATGCACCCGTCGAAATAATCCCCGTGGCCGACGCCCCTCTCGGTCCAAAACGGGACCCGCCGCCGGGGCAGGATGTCATTCATCAGCTTCGCCACGGAGCCGTGGATGCGGCGCATCATCTCACCCAGCATCAGGCCGTGCTTGCAGTACTCCAGGACATGGTAGTGATTGCCCAAAAGCGACGTCACCCAGGGCGTGAAGACGTACTTGCGTGTGTAGAAGTCGAATCGGTCCCAGAAGATACGCTTCGCCTCCTGGCGGGCGAAGGCGGCGAAGCGGTCCCGGCACCGGGCGGTGATGAAATACACCTGATTGTCGACGTACCAGTGCTCGAAGCGATGCCTGTCGTCATACCTCCGGCGCGTGGAAAAGGAGGATTTCCCGATCCGCTTGGGCATTGACGGGAGCGAATATACCCGCCCAAGCGCCCGCGTCAACACGCCCAGCTCAACCACCACCCCGGCGTGCTCACTTCAGTGATGCATGCCCTGCCCACCTCAGTGATGCATGCCCCGCGGACCCGCGGGAATCTTACGGTTGCAGATCTCCGCCGAACCCCCTATCATACCTACGTCCACCGAGGACGGAAGCGGTCCGTGATGAGCACACACAGCGGCAAGACGGCTGTTCAGACACCTCGCTCAAGGCGTGGGGCCTCTCTGACCTGAGGCCCGTGCCGAAACCTCCCTGTGCGCCCACATTTGACTTCCACTCGTTTCCATTTGCCTGCAGAATCACTCCCTGAGCTGAAGGAGAGATGACAATGTCTGACAAGGTCAAGAAAATCGTCCTGGCCTACTCCGGCGGGCTGGACACTTCCGTGATCCTTCCCTGGCTGAAGGACCGCTACCCCGGCTGCCAGGTCGTCGCCTTCGCCGCCGACCTGGGCCAGGGGCCGGGCGAGCTGAAAGGCATCCGGCAAAAGGCCCGCGCCAGCGGGGCCGGCAAGTGCGTCGTGGCCGACCTGCGGCGGGAGTTCGCCGAGCAGTACTGCTTCAAGATCCTCATGGCCGGGGCCGTGTACGAGCATCACTACCTGTTGGGCACTTCCGTCGCCCGGCCGCTGATCGCCAAGGCCCAGGTCCAGTGCGCCAAGAGGGAGAAGGCAGACGCCGTGGCCCACGGCTGCACGGGCAAGGGCAACGACCAGGTGCGCTTCGAGCTGACGTACATGGCCCTGGCGCCGGAGCTGACGGTCATCGCCCCCTGGCGCGACCCGAGCTTCGAGCTGACCAGCCGGCAGGCCGCTCTGGAATATGCCAAGCAGCGCGGCATCAACGTCTCGGCCAGCAAGAAGAAGATGTACTCGCGCGACCGCAACCTCTGGCACATCAGCCACGAGGGCGCCGACCTGGAGGACCCCGCCAACGAGCCGCGGGACGACCTCTGGGTGATGTCGGTGCCGGTGGCCAAGGCCCCGAACAAGCCCGCCTACGTGCAGGTGGATTTCAAGTCGGGCGTGCCGGTGGCGCTGGACGGGGTGCGCCTGCCCGGGCACGAGCTGGTGGCACGCCTCAACCAGATCGGCGGCAAGCACGCCGTCGGGCAGACCCAACTGGTGGAGAACCGCCTGGTGGGCATCAAGAGCCGCGGGGCCTACGAGACCCCCGGCGGGACCATCCTCCAGCAGGCCCACCGGGCCCTGGAGAGCATCACCCTGGACCGCGACACGCTGCACTACAAGCAGCAGGTGGCCCTGAAGTACGCGGAGATGGTCTATTACGGCCAGTGGTTCCACCCGCTGCGCCAGGCCCTGGACGCCTTCGTGGCCGAAACGCAGAAGAACGTCACCGGCTCGGTGCGGATCAAGTGCTTCAAGGGCCGGGCCAGCGTGGCCGGCGTGACCTCACCCAAGAGCCTGTACTCGACCGCCCTGGCCAGCTTCACCATGGGCAAGGAGTATGCCCCTTCGGACGCGGGCGGGTTCATCCGGCTGTTCGGGCTTCAGATGCGCGGCCGGGGAAAAACGTAGCAGGGATGCACCGGATGTGAGGTTG
>LJUF01000026.1 GCA_001303665.1 Phycisphaerae bacterium SM23_33
CCTCCCAGCTGCAGCGTGCGGGTCCAGATTCTCGGCCCGTCGGCCACGACCAGGTCGGTCTTGTCGGCCCCGACGTCCACCAGCAGCGTGGCCCCCTCCTCGGCCGCCTGCTCGTCAAAGTCCATGAAGTTGTACAACGCCAACGGCGCCATCTGCACCAGGTCCACGGTGATGCCGACCTCGTTGAACCGCTCCAGCGCCTCGGCCACGTCCCGCCGCTTCATGGCGAAGATGCCCACCTCGATGTCGGGGGAGTTGGGGTCGGTGAAGGCCTGCCAGCGCCAGATGACCTCGTGCATGTCAAAGGGGATCTGCTGCTCGGCCTCGAAGCGCACGATCTCGGGGACCTGCTTGGGTTCGACCGGGGGGAGCTTGACAAACCGGGCGAAGCCGGACTGGCCCGGCGCCGCGATGACCACCTTTGAGCCGACCAGATTGTTCCGCGCCAGGAACTGCTCCAGCGCGTTCAGGATGAGCTGCTCGCGGTCGGCGTCGGGCTGGGAGAGAATCCGGGGGTGCTCGATGATGTCGAAGGCCTCGACCCGCAGCTCACCTGCGACATTGCGGAGCTTCAGGGCCTTCAGGGCGCATTGCCCGATGTCAATGCCCCACACGCTGTCAACGCTTGCCATAGCGGTCACCTCACCCGGCCCCGGGCTCCCCTGGGCGCCGGCGCCTGGTTGCCATGACGGACCCCCACAGCTTGGGCAAACTCGGTGGGTCCCTTATAATCTTAGCAGCGGCAGGGTCAAGTCTGAGGTCGGCTTGGCCTGCCGGGCGGAGGATTGCGGCGTTGCATTTCCTGACGACGACCATCGGCTGCAAGGTCAACCAGTACGAAACCCAGGCCCTGGCCGCGGCCCTGGAACGGCACGGGGGCCGCCGGGCCGACCCGCCCGGTGCCCGGACGGACCTGGTGGTCATCAACACCTGCTGCGTGACCGCCGCCGCGGCCGCCAAGAGCCGCCGCGCCATTCGCCGGGCCGTCAAGCGCCATCCATCCGCCCATGTCCTGATCTTCGGTTGTTACGCCACGCAGGATGGCGAGGCACTGCGCCGGGTCGGCCGGGACGCCGGCTCGACCGGACGCATTCATGTCGCGGGTCACCGCGACGACATAGCCGCCTGCGTACACCACTGCGCCGCCTCGTTGAGCGGCCGGGCGGCCGCCGCCGAGGCCAGCCCCTGCCCGGCCGGCGAAATCCCACTGCGAGCCGAAGGCACACACCAGTCCTCACAAACGCTCGTGGAACCTCAGCCGGGCGGCCGCGGCTGGAGAAGCGGGGCCGCTTCGCCTGCCGGGCCTATCGGGAATGACGGATGGATGAGGGCGGGACCCTCGTACTTCCCAGTAGGCTTGCATCCCAGCACCGCTGATACCTCTACCACTATCAAACCACATCGGCCAGCCCCCGTCAAGGCAAATGTTGGCACTTCAGCCCTGGGCCCGATCCGCGCGTTCGCCGGCCACCAGCGGGCTTTCGTGAAGGTTCAGGACGGCTGCGACGCGGCGTGCGCGTATTGCGTGGTACCGCACTTGCGCGGCCGGCCGTGGTGGCGGCCGGCAAATGACATCCTGAGCGAGGTGGAAGTGCTGGCGGCCAACGGGCACCGGGAGGTGGTGCTTTGCGGCGTCTTCCTCGGCGCCTACGGGCGGGACACGACGATCCGGCGCCGGTGGGCCGGCCCCTCGGCCCTGCCGGAGCTGCTGCGGCGCGTCGCCGACGTGAAAGGGCTATGGCGCGTCCGCCTGAGCAGCCTGCATCCCGGTGACGTCACCGACCCGCTGCTGAAGGTCTTCCGCGACCGCCCCAACGTTGCCCCGCACCTGCATCTGCCCCTCCAGTCCGGAAGCCCGAGCATCCTCCGGCGGATGAACCGCCAGTACACCCCGGGGGAGTACCTGGCCGCCGTGGCGAGCTTCCGGCAGGCCGCGGAAAGCCCCGCCGTCACCACCGACATCATGGCCGGCTTTCCCGGCGAAAGCGACGAGGACTTCACCCAAACCATAGCCCTGGCACGCGCGGTGGGCTTCAGCAAAATTCACGTCTTCCCCTTCTCCCCCCGCCGGGGGACCGCCGCCTGGAGCTGGCGACGCGAGGGGCCGCGGGCGGACACCGTCAAGGCCCGCTGCCGGCAACTGGCGGCGCTGGAACGGGAATCCGCCCAGGCATTCCGCCGCCAGTTCCTCGGCCGGAGCGTCGAGGTGCTCGTCGAAAGGCCTAACTCCAGGACCCCGCCGGGCCATGCCCGCGGCCTGACGGACCGGTACGTCGAGGTCGCGTTTCCCGGGCCAGGCAGCGCCGAGGACCTCATCGGCCAAATCGTCCCGGTTCAGGTCACCGGCCTGAGCGAGACGGGCCTGCGCGGCACCATTTCCAGACATTGATTGCCGCCGACCTTGCGATTCGGCAACTCATGGCGTTCCCTTCGCTGTCGGTGCTCGGCCTCTCCGAGATGTCCTTTGGGCGGCTGCGTGGTCCGCCTCGTCGGTCACGGGCTCAAGCCGGCACCATGGCCCAGGGGCATCCCGCCGAGCCGGCCAGGGCAACGTTCACATCAACCCGCGGCGGCGGAGCCCGGCCACAGAGTCCGCGGCAACCCTCTGCACGTAGCTCAGGTCGCTGGCGACGCTGACCAGCTGGAAGCCCTGCTGGATGAGCTGAGCGGCCTGCTCGGCGGAGGCCCCGACCGTGGCGGCGATCCTGCCGGCGGCGCGGATGCGCCCGGCCAGTGAGCCGACCAGCTCGTCGCGCCGCGCGCTGGGCAAGCCGGGAAGCGGCAGGCCCAGCGAAAGTGACAGGTCCGTCGGCCCGACGAAGTAGCCGTCCACGCCCTCGACGGGGAGGATTTCGTCCAGCCGCTCCACCGCCTCGGGGGTTTCGATCTGCACCAGCAGCAGGACGGCCTGGTTGGCGCCGGCGATGTATTCGTCCCGGCCGTAGAGGAAGTGCACCCGCCCGCCGCCGTACGGCCGGCGGCCCAGCGGGGGGAAACGGGACCACTGGACGGCGTTGCGGACGTCCTCGACCGTGCGGACCAGCGGGAGGATGATGCCCAGGGCCCCGGCGTCGAGGAAGCGCTTGATCCAGGTGGGGTCGCAGGCCGGCAGGCGGGCCAGCGGCACCGCCCCGTGCAGCTGGACGCCGCGGAAGATGTCGGCCGCCGCCGCCACGGTGATGGGGTAATGCTCGACGTCCACGGTGACCCACTCGAAGCCTGCCGCCGCCAGCGTCTCGGCCGACAGCGGATTGCCCGACACGCACCAGCAGCCGATGCTGTGCTGCCCGGCCAGCAGCTTTTCCTTCACCGGGTTCCGCAATTCCATTGGACTGTCCCTTTCCGCTACACCAGGTGCAGGGATTTGAGCCTGTCCTCATCGCCCAGGTAAACCCCCTGGCTGAGCAGCCTCACCTGAATCTCCGGCACGGGAACGTCGGCGGAGGGCACGCCCTGTTGGGCGGCCAGGGCCGACGCCACCCCCGCCGCCTGACCGCAGATCATGCAGCCGGTCATGCCGCGAATGATCCCCGCCGGGACCGTGGCAACACTCTTGGCGCTGGCCACCAGCAGGTTCGGCGGCCCTGTCGGCACGGTGATGCCGAAGGGGACGTCGGTGGTGAAGTCGTGGTAGAACTCCCCGCCGGTCCGCCGGGTGTCCTGGGCCGGCGTGACGCCAATCACGTCGTCGGCGAGGAAGGGCCCGGGGGGGTCCTTGATGTGTTTGGCCTTCAGCGTGGACCGGCCCACAATGACCCGGCCGTGGCGCACGCCCAGGTCGGTGCCCATGCTGACGATCCGCCCGCGGGAGAAGCCGGGGACAGTGCGGATCAGATACTCGCCGACGTAATAGCACATCTTCTGGGCGTGCAGCTCGAACTCCGAGAGCTTCCGCACATCGAGGTTGTGAACGCGGTAGAAGTTGGAGTTGATGACGACAGTGCCGGGGCCGGCCACCGCGTACATGCCCAGGGCCTGCAGGCCAAAGGCCGCCCCGACGCGGTCTTCCAGGCCGCCGAGCTGCTGAAGCCAGCGCCAACTCTTGCCCCCGCCGTGAGGGAAGAAGAGGATGCCGCGCTGCTTCCAGTTGCGGCCGAAGGTCTCGGCGTCCTTGACCGTGTCCATCCCGGCGGGGAAGCCGTCGGGATCCTGCAGGAGGAAATCCGCGAACTTGTCCAGGTCCACGTTGGCGATCTTGAACAGGATGGAGGCGGTGCCGCCGGCCATGCGTGTTTCGGCGCCGGCCTGGGCGGCCAGGTCGGCCTCACCCGTGGCATCAACGACCGCCTTGGCCAGGACGGCCTGCCGGCCGGACTTGCTCTCGACGAAGACCCCGCGCACACGGCCATCCTCCATGATTGGCCGGGCGGCCAGAGCGTGCGTAAGCACCTGTGCGCCGGCCTCCGCCAGCCAGTCGATCAGGATCACCTTCAGACGTTCGGAGTCGAAGCAGCAGCCGGGGACGTCGCGGTGCTCCCACCTCGGCGAGGCCGCTCCGGCGGCGACCAGGCGGTCCACAAACTCGCCAGCAAAGCCGTGAATGACCCGCCGGCCGCTGGCGATCAGATACCGGTTGCCGATGCTGGCCATGTACGAGGCCGTGGCCACCCCGCCCAGGCAGCCGTTCCGCTCCAGCAGCATGGTTTTGGCGCCGGCCCGGGCGGCGCTGACGGCCGCCGCACACCCGGCCACCCCCCCGCCGGCCACCAGCACGTCCCCCTCGTCCAGGACCGGAATCTCCCTGCCGGGCTCAGCTACGCATTGCATTAGACCCACCTCCTGGCCGGTTTCAGATCCGACGCCGCCTCGGTCCGGGATCGGGCATTCTTCTCGGCCCGAGCAATCCCTATGCATAGCGTTATCCGGTGAGAATGGAAGCGGCGGGCTCAGAAAATATCGGCGTTCAAGGCCGCACGTGGCTGGAACTTGCCTTCCCTTCGACGGGGCCGTCGGCGACAAGGGCTTTCCGCGCGACCGCCGGCCTGTTATAGTCACGCGCAGCGCAGCGTTTCCCCAGCTTGAGGCTAGAAGCCATGGATGGATTCGTTCACCTGCACGTTCACTCGGAATATTCCCTCCTGGACGGCGGCAACCGCATCCGCGACCTGGCCAAGCGGGCGCGGGAGATGGGGATGGACGCCCTGGCGCTGACCGATCACGGCAGCCTGTTCGGGGCCGTCGAGTTCTACACCGCCTGCCGGGACGCCGGGATCAAGCCCATCCTGGGCATGGAGGCGTACGTCTCGCCGACCAGCCGCCACGACCGCTCGATGGGCAACATCGCCACGGCCGCCTACCACCTGATCCTGCTGGCCATAAACGAAGCGGGCTGGCGGAACCTCATTAAGCTCACCAGCCGGTCCTACACGGAGGGTTTCTACTACCGCCCGCGGATCGACCGCGAGCTGCTGGCCGAGCTGAACGAAGGGCTGATCTGCACGACGGCCTGCCTGGGAGGCGAGGTGCCCTCGGCCCTGCTGGCCGGCCAGCCGGCACGGGCCGAGCGCCTCGCCCGCGAGTATCGCGACATCTTCGGCCCGCAGCGATTCTTCCTGGAGGTGCAGAACCAGGAGCTGCCGGACCAGCAGGCGGTCAATCCGCAGCTGATGGCAATGGCCGAGCGGCTCGGCGTGGGCCTGGTCGGCACCAACGACGTGCACTTCCTCCAGGCCGGCGACAAACCCAGCCACGAGGTGCTCACGTGTATCGCCACGGGCAAGACCCTCACCGAAGGCGGGGCGCTGGAGTACTCCCCGCAGCTGTACCTGAAGGACCCCCACGGCATGCGCCAGGCCTTGCGCGACCTGCCCGGGGCGGCCGACAACGCCCTGAAGATCGCCGAGATGTGCAACCTGGAGCTGGAGTTCAAGGCAAAGCACCTGCCGCCATTCAGTCCGCCCGGGGCCCAGAGCCCCGAGGAATACCTGCGGAAGACGGCCGTGGCGGGTCTGGCGGCCCGTTGCGAAGACAAACCCCCACCGGAGTACCGTTCTCGGCTGGAGCGCGAGCTGACGGTCATCCAAGACAAGGGCTACAGCTCCTATTTCCTGATCGTGCACGATTTCGTGCAGTACGCCAAGGCCCACGGCATCCCCATCGGCGCCCGGGGCAGCGGCTGCGCGACGCTGCTGGGCTGGTGCCTGGGCATCTCCGAGGTCGACCCCGTTCGGTACGGGCTGCTGTTCGAGCGTTTCGCCGACCCGCAGCGCGAAGAAGACCCGGACATCGACATCGACATCTGCCAGGAAGGCCGGGCCAAAGTCATCCAGTACGTCCGCGAAAAGTACGGGCACGTCGCCCAGATCATCACCTACGGCACGTTGAAGGCCCGCGCCGCCGTCCGCGACGTCGGCCGCGTCCTCGGCCTGCCGCTGCCCGAGGTGGACGCGATCGCCAAGAGAGTCCCCGAGGCGCTGGGCATGACCCTCCAGGGGGCCCTGGCCGCCGAGCCGGCACTGAAGGAAATGGTCCAGGCCGACCCGCGCGTGCGGGAGCTGTTCGAGCACGCGATGAAGCTGGAAGGGCTGGCCCGTCACGCGGGTGTGCACGCCGCCGGGGTGGTCGTGGCCGATGAGCCGCTGGAGAACCTGGTGCCGCTGTACAAGCAGCCCGACAGCGACGACACCATCACCCAGTGGGACGGCGAGACATGCATGAAGGCCGGGCTGCTGAAGATGGACTTCCTGGGGCTGCGGACGCTGACCATCCTCCAGCGGGCGCGGGAGCTGGCCGCCGAGCAGGCCGGGACCGACGTGGACCCGGAAAAAATCCCGCTGGAGGATGAAAAGGTCTTTGACCTGTTCCGCGAGGGCCGGACCGAGGGTGTCTTCCAGTTCGAGTCCGGCGGCATGCAGAACCTGCTGAAGCGGATGCGGCCGGACCGCATCGAAGACCTCATCGCCGCCAACGCCATGTACCGCCCCGGACCGATGGAGCTGATCGACACCTACTGCAACCGCAAGAACGCCCTGGAAGAGGTGCCCTGCGTGCACCCGCTGGTGGACGACATCCTGGCGGAGACCCACGGCATCATGGTCTACCAGGAGCAGGTCATGCAGGTACTCAACCGGCTGGGGAAGCTGCCGCTGAACACCGCGCTGACGCTGATCAAGGCCATCTCCAAGAAGAAGGAAAAGGTGATCGCGGCGGAGCGGCCGAAGTTCCTGGCCGGGGCCAGGGAGAACGACATCCCGGCGGAGGAGGCCCAGAAGCTTTTCGACCTGATCCTGCGTTTCGCCGGGTACGGCTTCAACAAGGCCCACTCGACGCGGTACGCGATCGTGGCCTACCAGACGGCGTACTTCAAGGTGTACCACCCGCGCGAGTTCATGGCGGCGCTGCTGACCTTCGAGAGCGACGACACGGACAAGGTGGTGCAGTACCTCACCGAGGCCCAGCGGATGGGCATCACCGTCCGCCCGCCGGAGATCAACGCCTCCGGCGCCGCTTTCACCGTGGACGCGGCGGCGCCCGCGGCAGAGCCCCTGATCCGCTTCGGCCTGACCGCGGTCAAGGGGGTGGGGCACAAGGCCGTGGAGAGCATCATCGAGGCCCGCCGCCGCGTCGGGCGCTTCCAGAACCTGTACCACTTCTGCGAAAATGTGGACCTGCGCCTGGTGAACCGCGCCACCATCGAGGCGCTGGTCAAGTGCGGGGCCTTCGACGCCCTGGGCGCGCACCGGGCGGCCATGCTGGCCTCGCTGGACCGGGCCATCGAGCTGGGCGGCGCCGCCGCGGAGGACCGGCGCAACGGTCAACTGAGCTTCTTCGACAGCTTCGGCGCCGCCGAGCGGGAAAAGCCCACCCCCCGCTTCCCGGACGTGGAGCCGCTGTCCGAGGCCCAATTGCTCCAGGCCGAAAAGGCGACGCTGGGCTTCTACGTCACCAGCCACCCGCTGGTGAAGTACGGGCGCGAGCTGGAATCGCTCGGCACGGTCACCTGCGCGACGCTGGGGGATTACGCCGACGGCGCGGAGGTGACGCTGGGATGCATGATCTCCTCGGTCCGCACGCGCGTCACCAAGAGCGGGCGGTCGGCGGGAAAGAAGATGGCCATCCTCAACGTGGAGGACCTCACCGGCTCCTGCGTCTGCGTCGCCTTCGCCGAGACCTACGAACGCGCCGGTCAGCTGCTGGTCGAGGACGCCATCCTGTTCCTGACCGGGTCGGTGGATCGCCGCCGGGAAACGCCGCAGATCCTGGTCAATCAGGTCATTCCCATTGACCAGGCAGCGGCCCAGCTCACCGGCTGCGTGATGCTTCGACTGGACCGCCCGGCCGACCCCAGCCTGCTCGGGGCCTTGGGAGAGGTCCTGCGGCGTCACCAGGGCGGCTGCCCCACGATCTTCGAAGTCGCCCCGGTCAGCCGCGCCGACCTCCGCGCCCAGGTCCGCCCCGCCAGGGGGTGGTTCGTTTCTCCAAGCCGCCGGCTGTACCGGGAGCTGTGCGGGTTGCTCGGCGAAGAAAACGTCCTGTTGCAGCCCAAGCGGCCGAACGGGAGCGGCGCCAACGGCGCCTACGACGGCGTGAATTGGAGATTCCACTCTCCCCCGCGCGCCCGCCAGCGCTCCGCCTTCGCCATGTCCGGCCAAGGGCCCGGCTAAGCCAGCCAGCTGAGTCCGCGGGCCGCGCCCCGATCCCCGTCGGCAGAGACCCATCAGCGGATGCTTTCGGATCGGCCGGCCCCCTTGCGGCACCCCGTTACCCCGGCAGACGCCCCTGCGCCCGAAGGTCGCCGAAGCTCACCTGACTTTAGCGACCGAACGCCGCCCCCTGGCCCCCTACGCTTCGAGCAGGCAGGCTAGCTCCGACGGGCTTGGGAGGTCTCTGACGGAGGGACGGCCTGGAGCTTCTGCTTCATCAGCCGACCCGCCTTGAATCGCACAGTCCGCTTGGCCGGCACGTGGACGCGTTCGAGGGTCTTGGGGTTCTGGGCGGTGCGAGCGGCCCGCGACCGAACCTCGAGCACGCCGAAGTCGCGAAACTCCAGGCGGTTGCCCTTGCTCAACTCCTCGATGATCTCATCCAGAAAACTCTGGACGACCTTCTTCACCGCCACGTGCTTGGCACCGGTCCTCTCGGCAATGCGGTCAATGAGTTCCTTCTTGGTTACGGTATGCATGGGCTACCCCTTCGCACTTACGTTTCTCCAAGCGGAGCTTCTTCTAAAACCGACCTGGCAGCAGGCGCCCATTCGACAAGAAAGGCTTCGCCGATGCTGCAACTTATACTATGCGAAAGGCTTCGAGCAAACAAGAAAAATGTTTCCCGGACGAGCATCTGACTTTTGCCCCCCCGCGTGCGGGGCAAATCAATCCCGATACGGGCCCCTGGGGCGGAACAGCAACCGACTGCCGGAGGGGACGTCGCCCTGCTCGGCAAAGATCACCAACTCGTTGTCCTCGGTCAGCCAGGGCTCGGGCAGGTAGTAATACTCCTGCGGGCCGATGTTCCAGAACCGGCCCACGTTGTGGCCGTTAAGAAGTATCTGCCCCTTCCTGGTGCCGCTGATCCGCAGGAACAGGGGCACCGCGGAAAGTTCCTTAATCTTGAACCGGCTGCGGTACCAGGCCGGCAGCCCCTTGCCGACGACACGGGCATGCCCCACGGGCAGCTCCCATCGCCGGTACGACCACCTCTCGCCCGAAGCCAGCTGTTCGGTAAGCAAATGGAGCTTCACCTCTTCCAGTTCCTTGCCGGTCACGGCCCCCCAGACGAGCAGCCTCAGCGTGTTCTTGCCTGACTTCAGCTCGTTGCCCAGAGTCAACTGGGCGTAGCCGCCGCTGTTGGGGAAGAAGCCCGCCTGCCGGCCGTTGCAGGTGATCATAACGTGACGCCGCAGGCCGGTGTACGAAAGATGCACCGGGCAGATCCTCGGCAGGCTGAGGTTCACTTCGGCGGTGTACATGGGTCCAGCCTCCAGTTCCGGTACCATGTGTGCCATCATCCGGGGCACCATCCGCCGAGAGAATTCGCCGCCCTCGCGGATCTTGAACTTGTTGGTTCGTAGCGGCTTGGCCTCCCAGAGGCGGCCGTGAATCCCTTTCAACTGTCCCAGGTAGGGCCCCACATTGACCCGCCCCAGGTTGTCCACCAGGAAGACCAGGTCGTTCACGCCGCGCCTGAAGTCGGCCGGAATGGGCCTGCGGGCCGCGCCGGGACCCCACCCCCAAACGCCGACCCACTGCTTGTTGAGGTAAATGGTCGCACGATCCTCGCAATCCGGCAGGAACAGATGGCGCTTCTGCGCCCGCGGCGACTGCACCTGAAGCCGGTACCACCCGTATCCATGCTGGATGCCCAGGGCCGCCATGTCCCTGGGCCGGTCAAGCTTCTTCCAGGGCAGCTCCCGGTTGATCGGCTCTTCGCAAACGCATATGCGCGAGAAGGAGCCCAGCTTGGGCGGCGTCGGCTGGCGGGCCGGGACCGACCTCACCTTCTTGTGCGTGAGCCTGCCTTCCGGCGAAAGGATCATGTACTGCCGCGTCCCGGCGGCGAGCTTCACGTCTTCGATGGTCTCACCGACGAATTCCGGCCCGATGACCAGTGCCCCGTCCACCTCCCAGCTGCGCTGGGCCGTTTCGCTGTTGAGCACGACAATGCGCTGACCGCGGTGCTCCAGCAGGACGACCCTGTCGGCCTCCGGCACCGTCGCGCGGACCTCCCGGCCGTTCACGGAAATCCGCCCTTCCCAGCCGGCCGGGCCGTGCAGCACAAGATTGCTCTCCCCGAACAGCCCCAGCGGCATGAGGTTGGCGTAGTCCAGTACGACGTCTTGGCCCAACCGGACCCCCACGGGAATGGCAGCGGCGCCAAAGCAGTGGAGCGAGACATCCAGCTCCCGGCCGTCGGGCAGGGAGATGCGGGCGGTGTCGATCTGGTCCCGGCCGTTGTTCGTGACGACCACCATTCGCCCGGCCGGGCCGGACACGTTCAACGCCTGCGTGCCGCTGTGCACCGTCGCGCCCGGGCCTTCCATCCGCCCCTGGGCGAAGACGTGACCAAAGCGCGACCCCAGCATGTTCACCAGCTTGGTCAGGTAGTACTTCTCCGTCAGCCCGCCCCCCTCGGCCAGGGGCGCGTCGTAATCGTAGCTGGTCGTCTGATACGACGCCTCGTGGGTGGAAAGCCGGCTGCCCCAGAAAGCGAAGTTGGTCCCGCCGTGCCACATGTAGTAGTTCAGCTGGCAGCCGCAGCCCAGAATCTCCAACGCCCGCCGGGCCACCTCCCGGGCCTGCTTAACCTGGTGCGGACCGCCCCAATGGTCGAACCACCCGGTCCAGAACTCCGTCACCAGCATGGGGGCGTCCGGCTGGGCGGCGCGGAGGGCCTTCAGCCGCTGAACCTCATCCCCCCAGCAGTTCATGCATTCGATGGTCTCGGGGATCCGCGGCTCGGTGAGGAAGTTGCAGGTGATGATGGGGATCTCAAAACCCGCCCGCCGGAAGAGCTGGCTGATGAACTGGCAGTAGTTCAGCCGGTCCGGCTGGGTGGTGTACACATACTCGTTCTCGTTCTGAATGAGGATGATGTTGCCCCCGCGGGTCACCTGAAGGTCCGCCAGTCGCGGCAGCACCTGACCCAGGTACTTGTCGAAGTAGTGCATGTAGGTGGCGTTGGCCGTGCGATATGCCACCCCGCTCTTGCTGGCCAGCCACGCCGGAAAGCCGCCAAAGTCCCATTCCGCACAAATATACGGCCCCGGGCGAAGGATGACGTACAAGCCCAGCTCCCCGGCCAGGGTCACGAACTGCCTCAGGTCCCGGTCCCCCGCGAAATCCCACTCGCCCTGGTCCTGCTCGTGAACGTTCCATGCCACGTACGTCTGGACGCAGTTCAGGCCGGCGCGCCTGGCCTTCAGCAGACGGTCCCGCCACAGTTGGTGCGGAACTCGGAAATAGTGGATCGATCCGCTGCAAAGCCAGATCCGCTGCTCATCCACGATGAAGCTGCGGTCGTCATACCGAACCATCGGCATGTCGTATCCCCTAATCGCCGGGGCGCTTGGAACTTCCCTAGCTGGCCGAACAGTCGCCATAAGTGTACTCGGCCAACCATTGCATGCAACAAAAAACGCCCCCGGAGCGGTTTTTATGACATACTCGCGATAACGCATTATATACAAAGGACTTATTGCATATATCCCAGGAGCCAAGTTCCCAGGCCAGGCATGTGGCGGCACGACCGCCGGAGGCGCAGAGGTCTCTGGATTTCAGAGAGTTAAGAGCCAGAGGAACGTCCGGTCTTCTGAGACCGCCGCCTTTTCGCCAGCCTTGCCCCGTCGAAACCGCACTTTCACTCTAAGGCGTAAAGGATTACCGCCTTATGTCGTTTTGGCCCTCCCGTCCCCGTGCCCCGAACGGCTCTGCGGGTCAGGCCTGGAGAACTCCGGCCCGCTGAAGCGCCTGGAGGACCAGCCGCTCGAACGGCTGGGAGGTCGGGGCCTGCACATACACGGCCCCGCGGCCAAGGCAGGTCTTCTCCACCCCCCGCACAAACTCCCGCCACCGTTGGCGATAGCTCTCCAGCAGGGCCTCGGTGACGTTCAGGCTCATCCGGCTGGCCGCTTCCACGCCGCTCAGCTGCGACGGCCCCAGCATCGGTGGGTCGGCGTCGCAGCGATCCACGATGTGTAGGCAAATCACCTCGTCCCGATGCTGCCGCAGGGCCGCCAAGGCGGCGGACAGGTCCTCCTCCACGTCAATTGCGTCCGTCAGCACGATGACCGTGCCGGTCTCGCCGCTACGGCGGACGTGCTGCTCCACGATCGCGGCCAGGTGAGTCCGCCCGCCGGCCGCCAGGCCCTCCAGAAAGTCCAGCACCTGTAGGATCTGCCCGCGGTTGCGGCCGGTCTTCAAGCCGTCGCCCAGGCCTTCGCCGAAGGGCAGGATGTTGACCCGGTCGAGGCTGGCCATGGCGACATAGGCCAGGGCCGCGGCCGTCCGCCGGGCGTAGTCAAACTTGCACACCTGCCCCAGGGCCATGGACTGCGATTGGTCCAGCAGGATGGTGACGGCCCCCTCGCTGTGCTCGTGAAACAGCCGCAGCAGCAGTTTCTCCATTCGCGCGTAATAGGGCCAGTCAACGAACCGGATGTCGTCGCCGGGGGCGTAGTCCCGGTGGTCGGCGAATTCCAGCCCGTCCCCGAGCCGCCGGCTGCGGCGCTGCCCCGGCCCCGAGGACGCAGCCGAAATCCGCTTGGCCACCAGCCCCAAGCGCTGCAGCCGCCGCAGAAACTCGTCATCAAAGAGCTTGCCGCCCGCCATGCCTTCGCCGCCCGCCCGCGTGGCCCAGGCCGGTCCCCGGCCGGCCGCGGGCTCAAAGCTTCTCCAGGACCCGCCTGGCCGCCGCCTCCTGGCCGTCGTCTCGAAGAAGCTGCGCCAGCCGCATCCCCAACTGGTAATGCGCCGTCTGATCGCGGAACGCGGTCGTCTCCTTCTCGGCCTTGGAAAACAGCTTCTTGTACATGTTGATGGCCATGTCTCGCCGCCGGGCATCCACCAGCAGCGACTCGGCCCGCCTGGAGGCCTCCAGCACCACCTCGGCGATCCGAATGGCCCTGATGGCCGCCTGCTCGTACGCCAGCAGCGCCTTGTCCTTCCTGTCCTGCCGGCGGTAGTCGTCGCCCAAGGCCGTGAGGACGCGCCCGGCGAGGTCCGGCCGGCCGCCGTACACGTTCAAGGCCCGCCGGTAGACCTTCTCACGGATCGAGGCGTCGTCAATGGTGGGAACGATCCGCACCACCATCGCGCAGCTATAATCCGGAAAGGCCCTGGCGGTGCGGCTGACCAGCGTGTTGAAGAACCGGTCCAGGTCCTTCACCGGCAGCCGGTCGGACTTGCGCATCTCAATGATGAACACCCACGCCGGGTTGCAGGCCACGTTCCGGGCCACCGCCGCCTCGATCAGGTCCTCCACCAGGGCCAGGTCCAGCTTCCTCCTCTCCCGGATCCAGTCCGTGCCGGCCTCCGCCCCGGGCTGGTCCTGGGCCTTCGACTGCCCGTATCGGCTGGCCAGGGCCTTCAGCACGTCCAGATTAACCGCCGGCGTGCCGTCGCGAACCCGCTCCACCATCCGCGCCAGGGCCACGGCCGTATCGGCCTCCTCGCGGCGATTCAGCGGCAGTTGTGCCGCCGCCCCCACCAGCATCAGTTCGTTGTCCAGGATCCTCCTGCCGGTGGCCGGGCTCCGCACCTCGCCCGTATAGTACTTGTGCGCGCTGTACCGGCCCGTGTCGCTGTCCCAGTACGCCTTCTCCCCGCCCGGGGCCACCTTCAGGCACGCCATCCACGCGTGGCCGAGGCCGGATCCGCCCCGCCCCGACACGATCGTCGCCGGAACCCCCAGCGCCTTGCAAACCTCGGCCGCATAATACGCCTGCTCGATGCACACCCCGCCGGCCGCCAGGAGGTTCGGCAGCGTGTACGGCCTCTTCTCGATCCTCTTTGGCTGGCCCTTGCGGTAGTGGTCCTGGTCGTACTTCAGGTCGAAGTAGCTCTTGGCCGGATTCCGCTGGTCTTTGTACCTCTCCGCCGCCCAGCGGCGCTCCTTCAGGTCCAGACGCGTGTCCGCCAGGTACCGGGAGATCTCGTACGGCATCTTCTTCAGGTCGTAGCGGAACGAGACCTTCGACCGGGTGTAATATCGAAAGCTCTCGAGCATGGAGCAGGCCTCCGGCTGGGGGCGATAGTGGGCCAGCGGCTGGGAGGTGGCGAACGCCGCCGCCAGCTCCGGGTACTTCAGCACCGCCTTCTCGTCGGCCGTCACCAACTCCCACAGCGCCTTCAGCGATTCCGCCGGCTTCTCAACGTCCTCCATCGCCCGAAACAGCCGCCGTGAAACCTCCCGGTGCTCCAGCAACCACTCGGCAAGCTCCTTGCCGCCCGTGGCCTCCTCCGCCATCGGCAGGTACGCGCACGCCCGAAACACGTACATCATGTCGTTCAGCCCGGCCAGCCTATCGACCTGCCCGCACATCAGCCGGGCCAGAATGGCGTTCTTCATCCGCTCGGCCAACTGCTGGTGCTCCCCCGTGGCCGAGAACTTCTTCAACTCATCCAGCACGATCTCCGACAGCCAGCGCTCGTCGAACCCGCCGGCAGCCCGCCCCGGCGCCTCCGCATCGTCGGCCAGTGCCCGGCAGGCCGGACCCATCGCGGCCCCCGCCCACGCCCCCAGCAATAACACCGCAATCAGCCGCCGCATCTTCACTCCCGCTTGCCTCCCAACAGTGCCGCTGCACCATTCTTACCGCCTCCCAGCAGCCCGTTCAAGCCCCGCCCCCGCCGCGGCCGGGCTGTTCAATCGTCAATTCCAATCGCCAATCCCCAGTCCCTGGTGGCCGGCTTGCCCGCCGTAGCCCCGATGTACATCGGGACGAAGGCGGGTCGCTGGTGGCCGGTGGCTGCCCTCCCCTCATGCCTCGTGCCGCGTGCCTGATGCCTGCCCGGGTGCCCGTCCCCGGCACCCATCCAGGGGGGTATCCGCTGAACCCCTTTTGAAGGGATTTGAACGACTCCTGGGCGCAGGGCTCCGGCCGGCGGCATATTCCGCAACCTTCTGTCAATAAAAGGCTTGGCGCCGACGGCCGCGGCCGTCCGGCCGACGGCACCCCCCCCGCGGCCCGGGCCCGGGCAGTCTGCACAAGCCTTTTAAAGGTAAAGCCTTACGGAATCCCATCCGCCTGGCCGCCCGCCCCCGGTGAGTGTCGCCTCACCCTCCTCAAAGCCGCTCTCCAAATCCCCCAAATTGCCACCTATCGATACCTGACCCCTCTCTCAGGTCTTGACCCTATGTGCCTGATGCCAAAAGCGCCCGTCGCAGGCGACCTTGCTCCGCCCCGGGCCGTTCAGAGTTCAGGCTACGGACTTCAGGCTACGGACTTCAGGCTGCAGACTTCAGGAACAGCCGGCCGACCCGAAGGCCCTCGTTGCCCAGCGCCTGAGCTGGCTGATGAGTCACGCGGAGAGGATCGCCGCAGGCCGGTTTGAGCACCCAGGCCGCCTGCCTCTGCTTCTCGGGGCTTGACAAGTCGCGGATCACCCGGCGATATGTCCGGGCCGTGCCGCACTTTCCAGAGAAGCCCTTCGGCCTGGCCGTCTGGAAGGACTACCTGAACGCGGAGGCCGCGAAGCTGGCAGGGCCGCCAAGGTCGTTGGAAGAGCACCTGGCCTTCCTGCAAGCGGCGAGACAGGTTGTCGAACAGAACAATGTTCGTGCGCTTCGATGAACGGCTGGGCAAGAAGGCACGACCGGGCCAATGGTTGAACAGACAACCCAATTGCTTGAGCCGACCGAGGAGCTGCGCGGCGCGTACCTTGATTTCAT
>LJUF01000293.1 GCA_001303665.1 Phycisphaerae bacterium SM23_33
AGGCGAACACCCTGGCCGTGGTGGACTACACCCTGCGGATGATCATCGAGTTGAACCGGCGCTTCTGGCCGCTGGCCGGGCCGGTGACGGCCGAGCAGTTCCTGGCCATGCGCAAGAACAGCTACGGCCGCTTCCTGGCCGGCCTGACGCTGGGGATCGTCGGGGCGGGGCGGATCGGCTCCCGGGTCGGCAGGGCCGCCGCCGCCCTGGGCATGAAGGTCCTCTACAACGACATCAAGGACATCCAGCTGGACTACCCGGCCGAGGCGGTGGACAAGTCCACGCTGTACGCCCGCAGCGACGTCGTCAGCCTGCACGTGCCGCTGACCGAGCTGACCCGGCGCCTAATCGACGCCGAGGCGCTGCGGCAGTTCAAGCCCGGCGCCCAGCTGATCAACTGCGCCCGCGGGGCGTGCGTGGTGGCGGCGGACCTGGCCCAGGCGGTTCGCAGCGGGCACATTTCCGGGGCGGTGATCGACTGCCACGAGCCCGAGCCCCCGCCGCCGGAGTATCCGCTGTTCGGGCTGGGCAACGTCATCCTCACCCCGCACGTGGCCGCCCGAGTGCCGGCCGCCCTGGAGGCCATGTGCGACGTGGTCTGCGACGTGGCCGCCGTGCTGGAGGGCCGGCCGCCGAAATACCCCGCCGAGGAAGGTAGTTACTGAGGCGCCGGGGGCTGGTTTGCGTTTCCGGCCCAGACCTGCCCGCCCGGGCTGGGCACGATTGGCCCTGCCGGGGCGTTAAAAAGTGGGGCTGGGTCAGCCCCGCAATTTGTTGACACGCCCGGGGGCGAGCCTATAATCGCGGCAGGTCTTGGCTCGGCAGAGGCGGCCGGGCGGGAAGCCGACGTCATCCATCCATCGTCATAACGGTCGCACAACACAGGAGCCCTGAAAAGGACCGGAAGCTCATTCCTTGCTGAACCTTATTTGTCTGGAGGCATCATGCGAAGCGCTGTGTTGAACCCACGCTGGGCGGTTTGGGCGGCCTTGCTGGCCGCTGCGTTGATCGGCGGGAACAGCCTGGCGCAGGCGCCGGCCCCGGCCACAGCCCCGGCCACCGAGGTGGACGCCAAGCTGGCGGACCTGTGGAACAACTTCCTTTACTACATCCTGCAAGCCCGGCCGGATGTGGCCCTCAGCCACGGAAAGGCGATCCTCGATTCAGACCCCGACCCGCGCCAGGTCTACTATTTGTCGGTCGAGACCGACAAGAGCGGGGCCACGCTGGCCCGCGGCCGGGGGATGAAGGAGCTCGAGGCGACCATAGACAAGGTCGTGGCCCTGATCGAGCAGGGCGCCCTGGCCGTCCGCATGGACGCACCGGAGATCGGGCGGTGGATCCAGATGCTGGGCGGCTCGCCGCGGCAGATGCAGATGGCCGCGGGGCGGCTGGTGTATTCCGGCGAGTATGCCGTGCCGCAGCTGATCGCCGCCCTGGAGGACCCCCAGACCAGCCAGGAGGTCAAGATGCGGATCACCAACGTCCTGCCCCAGTTGGGCAAGGATGCGGTCCGGCCGCTGTGCGAGGCGTTGCAGACCAAGGACGCGCCGGCGCAAGAGATCGTCGTCCGCACGCTGGGCAAGATCGGCTACCGGCACGCGGCCCCGTATCTGAAGGAGCTGGCCGCCGGCAAGGACGTGCTGGCGCGGACGCGCCAGACGGCCGAGGCCGCCCTGGTCGCCTGCGCCGGCCGCAGCGCCCCGAGCAAGCCCGCCGCCGAGCTGTTCTACGAGCTGGCCGAGAGCTACTACAAGCGGGCCGAATCCGTCAACCCCGACTCCCGATACGACACCGCCAACGTCTGGCACTGGCAGGAGGGGCTGGGGGTGACGTACAAGGTCGTCCCCCGGGCCATCCTCAATGAGATCTACGCCATGCGCTGCGCCCGCCAGGCGCTGGCCCACGACAGCAAGTTCGACCCAGCCATCCCGCTGTGGCTGGCGGCCAACTTCCGCAAGCAGGCGAATCTCAGCGACGAGAACGGCCGGTCTCCCCGAGGTCCAGGACCCCACGCAGCCGGCGGCTCAGCCCGCCCCGGCCTATTACGCCAAGGCCGCCGGCGCGAAGTACCTTCAGGCGGTGCTGGAGCGGGGGCTGGAGGAGGGCAACCTGGCCGTCGCCGTCGGCGCCATCGCCGCCCTGCGGGACACTACCGGGGCGGAGAGCCTCATCACCACCATGGACCGGCAGGGCGGTGCCCAGCCGCTGGTGGCGGCGCTGAACTGCCCGACCCGGCTGGTCCGGTACATGGCCGCGGAGACGCTGGCCCTGGCCCGGCCGAACAGGCGCTTCACCGGCTCGCACCTGGTGGTGCCGCGGCTGGTGGAGGCGGTTCGCCAGACCGGCGCCATGGCCGTGGTGCTGGGCGATCCCGACCTGGACCACCGCAACAAGGTCAAGGACCTCCTGCGGGCCGCCGGCTGCCGCGTCTTCGACGCCGACAGCTTCGGCCAGGCCCTCCAGGACGCCCAGGACGCCGGCGGCGTGGACGTGTGCTTCATCGCCACCAACATCGCCGGCCCCGGCTTCAAGGAGGCCGTCATCAGGCTGCGGACCGAGGAGATCCTCAGCCGGCTGCCCGTCGTCGCCCTGGCCCGGCTGGCCGAGACCAGCGACGCACGCGAAATGGCGAAGACCGATCCCCTCCTGCTGCTGCTGGCCGAGGAAGAGACCGAGGCCGCCGGCGTGCAGGACGTCCTCAAGAAGATCGGCGAGCTGGTGAACACGCTGCCGCCGGAGGAGGCCGCCGATTGGGCCATCCGCGCCGCCGCGGCCTTGAGAATGCTGGCCGACACCGGCAACGTCGTCTACGACCTCACCTCCGCCGTCAAGCCGCTGATCGCCGCCCTGGCTGACAAGCGCGACCCGGTGCGGATCGCGGCGGCCGGGGCCCTGGCCCCGCTGGGAGCGGCCCAGTCGCAGAGGGCCATCGCCGACCTGGCCGACGACGCCGAGGCCAGCGAGGAAGTTCGCCTGGCCGGCTACGCCTGCCTGAGCGAGTCGGTCCGGCTGTTCGGCAATCAGCTCACCGAGAAGCAGATCAAGGCCATCATTGACGTGGTCACCGCGGCCGGGTCGTTGAAGCTCCGCGAGGCCGCCGCCCAGGCACTGGGCGCCCTGAACCTGCCCTCGGAGCAGATCAAGCAGCTCATCGTCACCAACAAGTGAGCCGGCGCACGACTGTTCACAAAGGCGGGCCTCGTGCCCGCCTTTGTTACGCGCGGGCCTCCGGCGGCCGAGGGGCAACTCCGTTAGCTTCCGCGCGGCCGGGACGCCAACGCAGTGCCCCGCTCAGTGCGCCGTCCAGCCCCCGTCCACGGTCAGCGCCGCCCCGGTGACGTAGCCGGCCGCCGGGCTGGCCAGGAAGACCGCCGGGGCGCGGATTTCGTGCATCTGGCCGAAGCGGCCCATGGGCACGTTGGCCAGCAGGGCGGCGGCGGCCTGGGGGTTTTCCAGCAGCGGGCGGTTGATCTCCGTGGCGAACGGGCCCGGGCAGATGCAGTTGACGGTCACCCCAGTGGTGGCCAGCTCCACCGCCAGCGTCCGCGTCAACTGCAGCACCGCCCCCTTGGATGCACAGTAGCTGACCCGTTCGGCCAGGCCCACCAGCGACAGGGCCGAGCCCATGTTGATGATCCGCCCGTAGCCGGCCCGGACCATGTGCGGCACCGCCGCCCGGCAGCAGTAGTAAACGCCCGTGACGTTGACCTGCTGGATCCGCTGCCAGTCCTGGTCCTTGATCTGATCGAACGGCGAGCGGATGTTGATGCCGGCGCTGTTGATGAGGATGTCGAGCCGGCCGAGCTGCTCCATCGTCCGGGCCACCGCCGATTCGACGGACCGGCGGTCGGTCACGTCCAGCACGACGGGCAGGACCTTTCGGTTCGTCGCGGCGGCGATCTGGTCGGCGGCGCCGGCGATGTCGGCCTCGGTCCGCGAGCCGATCACCAGGTCGGCCCCGGCCTCGGCCAGGGCCGTCGCCATCTCCTTGCCCAGCCCGCGTGAGCCGCCGGTCACCAGGCCCACCCGCCCGCTGAGGTCAAACAGGTCATTCATCTTTCGCCTCCGAAGGATCCCGGGTGCAGGCCCGGCTGCCCATCGTGCAGGATTATTGCCGGGCCGCCGCGGGCGTGTCCAGACAAGCTCCCGGCCGGCGATTCGACGCTCAGCTCGCCATCCGCCTTGCCGTGGCGTAAACTACGGCGGCAGGAGAACGGTCATGGCGACAACGGACCGCCGCGATTGCCCGGCCGTGGTTTCATGCCCTCGCGGAGTTCGGGAGGCAGCGGAATCGTGAGCATCTCGGAGATGGCCACGCCGGCGCTGGTGATTGATGAGGCGGTCGTGCGGCGGAACATCGGCCGCATGGCGGCGTACGCGGCCGAGCACGGCCTGGCGCTGCGGCCGCACGCCAAGACGCACAAGTCGCTGCGGATGGCCCGGCTGCAACTGTCGGCCGGGGCGGTCGGGCTGGCCGCCGCCAAGGTGGGCGAGGCGGAGACCCTGGCCGAGGCCTGCGACGACCTGCTGATCGCCTACCCGGCCGTGGATGAGCCCCGCTGCCGCCGCATCGCCGAGCTGGCCCGCGAGAAGACGATCCGCGTGGCGGTGGACTCGGCCTTTGCCGCCGACGCCCTGGCTACGGCCGCCCGGGAGGCCGGCAGCACCGTCGGCGTGCTGGTGGAGGTGGACGTGGGCTTCCGCCGCACCGGCGTGCAGTCGCCGCAGGCGGCCCTGGCGCTGGCCCGGCACCTGGACCGCACCCGCGGCGTGCGTCTGGATGGCATCATGTGTTTTCCCGGCCACGTCACCGGACCGGCGGATGAGCAGGACCTCTCGCCGGTGGCGGAAATGCTGGCCGAGACGCTGGAGTTGTGGTCCGCCGGCGGGCTGGCGGCCGGCATCGTCTCCGGTGGCTCCACGCCGACGGCCTACCAGTCGCACCGCATCCCGGCCCTGACGGAGATCCGCCCCGGCACGTACATCTACAACGACATGAACACCGTCGCGGGCGGCCACTGCGGTGTCGAGGATTGCGCCGTCCGGGTGGCCTGCACCGTCGTCAGCGACGCCGTGCCGGGCAAGGTCGTCATTGACGCCGGCAGTAAGGCCCTCGGCAGCGATCCCGCCAGGACGGCCGATGGCGGCTTCGGCCGCGTCGTGGAGTATCCCGAGGCCCGCCTCGTCCGGCTCAGCGAAGAGCACGGCGAGGTGGGCGTGACCGGCTGCGAGCGCAGGCCGGCCCTCGGTGAGCGCGTGCACGTCATCCCGAACCACATCTGCCCATGCGTGAACCTCTACGACCAGGCTTGGCTGCGGCGCGAGGACGGGCAATGGGAACCCATGCCCGTCGATGCCCGCGGGCGGCTGTCGTAGCCGCCCCGCGAGAAGGGAGCTTCGGACATGAGCCACAGGCCGGTGGCGATCGTGACGGGCGCGTCCAGCGGGATCGGCGCGGAGACGGCGCTGGCCCTCGCCCGCCGCGGCTACGCCGTGGTGCTGGCCGCCAGGCGGGCCGACAGGCTTCAGGAGGCTGCCGAACGTTGCGAGCAGGCCGGCGGCCTCGCCCGCGTGACGGTCACCGACGTGGCCGTGGAAAAGCAGGTCAAGACCCTGGTGGCCGGGGCCGTCGAGGAGTTCGGCCGGCTGGACGCGATGGTCAACAACGCCGGCCTCGGGGTGTTCGCCCGCGCCCACGAGACCACTACCCAGGACATGCGAGCGATCTTCGAGGTCAATTTCTTCGGGCTGTTCTACGGCTGCAAGGCGGCCGCGGCGGTGATGACCCGCCAGCGGAGCGGGCATATCTTCAACGTCTCCTCGGTGCTGGGGAAGCGTGGCTCGCCGTTTCACGGGGCGTACAGCGCCACGAAGTTCGCCGTCTGCGGGCTGACCGACGCCCTGCGGGTGGAGCTGATGCCTTACAACATCCGCGTCACCTGCGTGCTTCCGGCGCTGACGGCGACGGAGTTCTTCAAGGGCTCGCCGCGCGGCCGGGCGGCCCGCTCAGGATTCCGGAAGTGGCAGGGCATTGTGCCGGCACGGCTGGTCGGCGAGAGGATTGCGGCGGCGGTGGGCAAGTCCAGGCCGGAAATCCTCTTCTCTGCCGGCGGCAGGCTGCTGACGGTCATCTCGGCCCTGTGGCCGCGTGCCGCCGACGCCATGATGAGAATCTACCTCGACGACCTGGTCAAGAATCTAAAATAGTCCGCCGCGCTCAGGGCGCGGCGG
>LJUF01000294.1 GCA_001303665.1 Phycisphaerae bacterium SM23_33
CATTGCCGTTGTCGTCGAACCGGAATCTTCCAAGTAAACGTCATTTGCGTCATGGTGTCGAACGTCTACTCTTCGCTGCCGGTGATGCGAGCGATTTCGCCCGCATCGGCCCGGATGATTCCTTTCTCCGTAATGATACCGGCAATCAGCTCGGCCGGCGTGACGTCGAAGGCGTAGTTGATGGCCGCGACGCCCTCCGGGGCCAGCCGCACCCGCGTCAGCTCGCCGGCGTCCGTCCGCCCGTAGGCGTACAAGACTTCGTCGTCGTCGCGGCGCTCGATGGGGATGTGGTCGCCGTCGGGGCAGTCGGGATCGAAGGTGGACAGCGGCGCGGCCACGTAGAAGGGCACGCGGTTGGCCTGGGCGCACAGGGCCTTTTCGTAGGTGCCGATCTTGTTGGCCACGTCGCCGTTGGCGGCGATGCGGTCGGCCCCGGTGAGGACCAGATCGATCTGGCCGCGGCGCATCAGCAGCCCGGCGGCGTTGTCGGCGATGATCTCCACCGGCACGCCTTCCTGCTGAAGCTCCCACGCCGTCAGCCGCGCCCCCTGCCCGCGCGGGCGGGTCTCATCGGCCAAGACGTGCACCTTGCGGCCGGCCCGGTGGGCAAAGTACACCGGGGCCAGGGCCGAGCCCCAGTCCACGAAGGCCAGCCAGCCGGCGTTGCAGTGGGTCAGGACCCGCCCCCCGTCCTTGATGAGCCGCTGGCCGTGTTCACCGATGAGCCGGCCGGCCTCGACGTACCGGTCGGCGATGGCCTGGGCCTCGGCGGCGGCCGCGGCGCCGGCCTCCTCGTGCGGCGCCTTCTCGCCGGCGGCCCGCACGCGGTCCAGGGCGTAGAACAGGTCGTGGGCCGTGGGGCGGGTGCTTCGCAGCCTGTGGTAGCCGGCGGCGAGGTATTCGGCCCGCGCCGGCTCGGCCGCCGGGGCCTCCATGAACACCTGGGCCATGCCGAACCCCGCCGCCGCCCCGATCGCCCCGGCCCCGCGCAGCACCATCTTCGAGATGGCCTCGGCCGTGTCGCGGTGGGTCGGCAACTCCACCACCTCGAAGCGGTGCGGCAGCAGCGGCTGGTTGATGGTCTTGACGGAGGAGCCTTCCATCCACACCGTGCGGTAATCCTTGCCCTGCACCTTCATCCGCCCTGCCCTCAGATCCTGGAGCCGTAGTAGAAGCTCAGCACCGCGCAGAGCACGGCCAGCTGATGCTCCGCTGCCTGCTGGTACAGCCCGGAGACGAACAGGAACGTCAGCAGCGCCGCCGCGGCCAGCACCACGATGCCCTTGACGTGATTGACCAGCAGATACAGCCCGCTGCCCCGGCCGCGGGCGGAGATCCTGCCGAAGACGTAGCC
The DNA here is from genome assembly GCA_001303665.1 of Phycisphaerae bacterium SM23_33. GTDB lineage: Bacteria > Planctomycetota > Phycisphaerae > SM23-33 > SM23-33 > SM23-33. Next base: position 1,355 of record LJUF01000294.1, read on the forward strand.
CAGCACCAGCCCCAACAGGATGACGAAGAACTCGAAGTACTTGACCTGCTTCATCCCGCCGCGGGCGTACAGGTACAGCCCGCTGGCGAGGAACCCCAGGATCAGCAGCCAGCGGACCGCCCCGCCCGGCAGAAACAGCGGGGCCTGCTCCCTGGCCGAGGGGTCGTAGATGCGGCTGGCGGCGGCGACCTTCGTGCGAAAGGCGAAGTAGTAGCCCAGGATGGTCAGCATCAGGCTCAGCAGGGAGCTGGGGACGTCCCTGGCCGCAAAGATCAGGACCCAGCAGGAGACGGCCATGGCCAGGCCCACCAGCGCCCGGATGCTGCCCCGCGGCAGATACAGCGGCTCGGGCAGCTCCTTGCCTGCTTCTTCGTAGAAGGCCACCTTGCCGGTCTTTTCGTCCAGCATGACCCGGAACGCGCCGGAACAGGCCGTGCAGACGAATGAGGTGCCGTCCTTGAACTGCTCGCTGATCTCGAAGCCGCAGCGGGGACAGCGGTAAGCCACCTTCTCAAACATGCCCTCGACTCCCGGCCCAATGAGGCGGGCAACATCATACACGGCGGCGACTCCGCCCGGAAGGGCCGACCCCGGCGCGCACGGGGCCGGCGTCCCGCCGGGACCGAACCGTGCCGGGAAACCCCGCCCCGCTCCCGCACCGGCCCGGGCCGACGAACGCCTCGTCGGCAATTCGTGAAATTCGAGACAATTCGTGCAATTCGTGGAATAATGCCCCCGGTCGGGCCGGAGCGAGTTCCATGAGTGCCCGAACATTCTGGCAGCGTTCTGGGGAAGGCGACAGATGAAGCAATTCGTCCTGACGCCCGCCATGGGCAAGCGGCTGATCGGCAAGGCGATGGTCGAACACCCGGCGATCCGCCAGGTGCTTAAGACCGGCACGCTGGTCATCATCGCCGGCACCACCAACGGATACGTGGCCGAGGAAATCCTCCGCGCCACCGGCCAGGCCGAGGGCTTCTCCCGCGTGGGCTTTCGCCGCGGGACGGTCACGCCGCCGGATTTCGACCCGGCCTCGGGCGAGCAGGGCAAGCTCGAAGGCGACGTGGTGCTGGTCAAGGGCGCCTGGGAGAAGGGCAAGACCATTTTCGACGTGGCCGACCGGCTGCGGAGGGGCGACGTCATCCTCAAGGGCGCCAACGCGGTGAACCTGACCGCGCGGCAGGCGGCGGCGCTGATCGGCCACCCGCAGGCCGGCACCGCCGGGCCGGCCGTGGCCGCCGCCGTGGGGCGAAAGGTCCGGCTGATGGTCCCGGTGGGGCTGGAGAAGCGCGTCAGCGAGCCCATCCCGGAGCTGGTCGGCTGCGTCAACGACCCGGCCACGGAGGGCCCCGGCATGCTGCCGCTGCCGGGGGAGGTCTTCACCGAGCTGGACGCGATCGGCCTGCTGACCGGAGCGAGGGCCGGGCTGCTGGCGGGCGGGGGCATCTACGGGGCCGAAGGGTCGGTGTGGATCGGCGTGGCCGGGGAGGCCAAGCAAGTCGAGGCCGCCGAGAAGCTCATCCGCTCCCTCGCCGACGAGCCTCCCTGCCGGGTGTGAAGCGGCCCGGGGCCCGCGCCGCCGGCCGCCGGCGGGAGCGTTATTGATTCAGCCGGCCAACGGCGGTAGCCTGGACCAGGCGCAAAGGAGGCGCTGCGGCTGCGTCCGGCCGCGGCGGCAGGTTGCGGCCAGCAGATTCGGGTGAGCCATGAAAAGCAAAAGCACACGCACGCGACGCCCACCGCGGCAGGGCATGTCCACCATCGCCATTCACGCCGGCGAAGACCGCCTGCGCTACGCCGACTCCATCACCACGCCCATCGTCCAGACCTCCACGTACGCCTTCAAGGACACCAAGGAGCTCGAGGCCTACACCAAGGGCGGCAAGGAGCGGTACGAGTACGGCCGGTACGGCAACCCCACCGAGAAGGTGGCCGAGCACCGCCTGGCCGCCCTGGAAGGGGCCGAGGACTGCGTGGTCTTCAGCTCCGGAATGAGCGCCATCGTCACCACCATCCTGTCGCTGGTCCGCAGCGGCGACCACCTCGTCATCACCGACGACGCCTACAAGAAGACGCTGGAGTTCTGCAGCGGCTACATCCAGCGGTTCGGCGTGGGCTGCAGCATCGTGCCGTTCGGCGACTACGATGCCCTGCAGGCCGCCATCCAGCCCAACACGCGGTTCATCTTTTCCGAATCGCCCACCAACCCCTACCTGAACATCTTCGACCTGGCGCGGCTGCACGAGATCGCCCGCCGGCACAAGGTGCTGACCGTCATCGACAGCACCTTCGCCACGCCAGCCAACCAGCGCCCGCTGGAATGGGGCGTGGACCTGGTGATGCACAGCTGCACCAAGTACCTGGGCGGGCACAACGACATCCTGGCCGGGGCCGTGCTGGGGCGAAAGGAGCTGGTGGAGGACATCCGCGACCTGCACAAGGCCTTCGGCGGCGTCATCGACCCGCACTGCTGCTACCTGCTGCTGCGCGGGCTGAAGACCTTCGCCCTGCGCGTGCGCAAGCAGAACGAGTCGGCCATGGAAGTGGCCCGCTTTCTGGAAGCCCATCCCCGCGTCCGCCGCGTCTACTACCCGGGGCTGGAAAGCCACCGCCATCACCAGATCGCCAAGGAGCAGATGTCCGGCTTCGGCGGGGTGGTGACCTTCGACGTCAAGGGCAGCCTCCCCGTCGTCAAGCGGTTCCTGGACAGTCTCAAGCTCTGCTACATTGCCCCCAGCCTGGGCGGCGTGGAGACGCTCATCACGCACCCGGGCATCGTGAGTTACTACAACTACAGCCGCCAGCAGCGGTACGCTTTGGGCATTACCGACTCGCTGGTCCGGCTGGCGGTGGGCGTGGAAGACGCCGAGGACATCATCGCCGACCTGTACCAGGCCCTGAAGCGAAGTGCCCGGGCGGAGAAGCGCTGACCATGACGCCGGGCCAGACCCAGGGACCGGACCGCCTGAGCGACCACGCGAGTATCGTTGTGCGTGGTCGCACCCGCCGTGTCGGCTTCGCCGCCTGCCCCCAAGCCCGCCGCCGCACTGGAAAAGGGCAAACTCCAGGAAATCTCGGCGGAAACCAGTAGGCTCCTGAGGCTGTCTTGGTGCGGCCCTAATCTGCGGCTGGATCGCCGCTGCTGGGCCAGCCAGCCCGACGAGGACGCACCCGGCCCCGAGCAGGGCGAACCCGTTCCCAACGGTTTTGATCAGACCAAGTGTCCGCTGGGGCCCTCACAACTCTGGGAGCTTTTCGGCCGCCTGAAGTCGGCCGCGGGGTACGCCGCCAGCAGCTCCACCACCACCGGCGAGGGCAACCGATTCGGACAGTTCTCCGGGGGCGGACTGGAAGCCAGGCTGGCGCTTACCGGCCCGCGCATCGAGCTCAGCCTCCGCGAGGAGCGGCCGCCGGGCAGAGCCCTGGAATTGTGCGAAGACGGCGAAGGCCTGCTGCGGATCAGCATCTCCGGGGGGCGGCCGGCTCGGCCTTCGTGATGGCGCAAGGCCCCGGCGGCGGCTTTCGCGTGACGGACACCATCGGCGGCCGTGACTTCAGCGCGGAGGCGGGCTCCTTCCTTGCCTTCTATCGCGAAAACCGCCGGTACGTCGGGCAGCGCCTGGTCCCGCTGCTCCAGCAGATGGGCATGGAAGTGCCGCTGGGCCATTACAGCAGCCCCGTCAAGCGGGCGGCGCTGGCCAGGCTCCGCGCGCTTTCGCTCCCCCGGCCTCGGGCCGAGGGCGAGAAGCTGATCCGGCTGTTGAACGACGATTCCTACGCCGAACGCCAGCGGGCGACGCGGGCGCTGTCGGATCAATTCGACCGCTATGGCGGGCTCATCTACCTTGCGTTTGCGGACCCGTCGCAGCCGCCGGAGGCCAGCGAGCGGCTCAGGAAGATCACCCGCAGCCACCCCCAGCGGACGTGGATGGAAGAGCTGATTTCGGCCCTGCGGCTCACGGAGGACCCCGCTTACCTGGTGGAGCTGCTGACCGAGGCCGCCTCCGGCGACCGCGCGCTCATCGCCTCCCTGCTGGAGCGAATTACGGGCCAGCGGCTGGGCCGGGACCCCGGCGCCTGGTTGCGGTGGCTGGCCCAACGGGCCGAGGGAGTCACCCCGAAGGCTAGGCCGAACTGACCAGCCTCCCGCCCGTCAAAGGCAAAGTCGCATCCCCCCGTGCAGCGGCTTGACCTTCCCGGGGAACCTCCCGGCCAGGTATTCGCTCGCTTGCCCGCCCGCGCAATGACAGGGGTGGGTCACGTCGGGATTGACCTCTTCCAGCGCGGCGGCGGCCAGGTGCTCGGCCTTCGCCCGTCCGAGGTGGAAGCCGCCGAGGACCATGCGGATCGGCTCGCCGCGGGCGAGGAACCTGGCCGTTCGCAACGTGTTTCGGAGCCCGCGGTGGCAGCATCCGGTCGGCGGCCGGTATGGTCCAGGTGCCCATGGCTGATAACAGCCCCCTTCACCGCCGAGAGGTCCAAGGAAAGGACCAAGGCGTTGGCCGAAAGGGCCTCCGGCGTCCAGGAGGTGTCAAACAGGAAGCTGTGCCTGCCACAGGCCAGGTGGACCGCCAGCCCGTGCTCGGCTACCAGGGCCTCCTGGACGGCCGTGTTCTCCACGACCACAGTCACCTCGATGGACATGGCCCGGGCGTTATCCCGCGCCGCGGGGGAATGGCAACGCCTTACCGGCCGGCCGGAACCCGCTCCGGCCGACACGGCCCCTGCTCGGTCGAGCACGATTTTGCAAACAAATCGGCCCGGCTGAACGATATTATGCATATGCGCGTCCGGCCGCCTGGGCGAGAAAGCGCCAAGGTGCGTCTTGACGGCAAACTCGGTAATGAGTATGCTACTGGGTCTGCGCCGGGGCCTAGGGGCGCGCTTGCTGCAGGGTTTTTCTGGGATGTGACTTGGATCGAGAGGTATTTGAAGTGGCCAGGAAGAAACCGACGTCCGGGGCGGGCAGAAGCCCCAAGCGTTCGACCGAGAGCAGCCTCAGGAAAAAGAAGGCTCCCAGGGTCTCGGCAGGCGGGGCGCGCGTCAAGCCCGGAAAGAGCGCGGCGCCCGTCGGGGCGAGCGAACCGCCCCGCCTGAAGAAAACGCCTCTGAGCAAGAAGGTACTGGAAGAGTTCCGCGAGTTGCTTCTTGCCAAACGCCACGAGCTGTTGGGGGACATGTCCGGCATGGAAGAACAGTCCGTCCGCCAGCAGAGCAGCGGCAACCTTTCCAGCATGCCCACGCACATGGCCGACGTGGGGACCGACAACTTCGAGCACGAGTTCACCCTGGGGCTGCTGGAAAGCGAACAGCAACTGCTCCGCGAGATCGACGAGGCGCTGCGTCGCATCGAAGAGAAGACCTACGGCATCTGCGTGGGCACGGGCCAGCCCATCCCCGAGCCCAGGCTGCGGGCAAAGCCATGGGCCAAGTACACCGTCGAGTACACTCGAATGGTCGAGAAAGGCCTGGTCAAACCTCCTGAGGCCGAACCCGAGGAGCACGACGAAGTGCAGGAGGACCAGGAGGAAGAGCCGGAAGGGGAAGAGGAGGAAACCTACCCCCCGGAGGCAGACGCCGCGGAAGAGGGCTCCAACCTGTACGAAGAAGAGCAAGAGGAGGCCTAGTCGGTCTTGGCACGGGCGCCACGCAGCCGCCAGAAGTCTCGCCCCCCCAACACGCCGGCCGGTGACGCTGCCGGGACACGGACCAAGGAGGTCGACCCGGCATACAAATCGGCACGTTCAATTACCGTCTTCGCGGCCGCGGCCGTGCTCGGGGCGGCGGCTGACCTCGTGAGCAAGCACTTCGTTTTCGCCGCCCTGCTCGGCCGAGAAGGCCACCGGGTGACCGCCATTCCAGGCGTGTTGCGGCTGACGCTGTCCACCAATCCGGGGATTGTGTTCGGCATCCGGCTGCCCGGGCCGCTCGTCCCCATCGCCACGCTGGCCATGGTGGCGGTGGTCATCCTGCTTTTCGCCACCTCGTGGCGGCGACTGTGGGGCCTGCACCTGGGCCTGGGGATGATCCTGGGCGGGGCACTGGGAAACGCCTACGACAGGCTGCTGGTGAGCGTGAAATTCCCCGACGAGCCGCTGGCCAGAACGCGCCAGGTCCGCGACTTCATCGACGTGTACGCCATCGGCTACCCCGTGTTTAACGTTGCCGACATCCTGCTGGTGGTGGGGGTAGGACTGATCGTATTGTACATGTTCCGTCACGGCCGCCAGCGGGCAGCCTGAGCGGCTGAGCCCGGCGCTTCGGGCACCCAATGTGGGGAATACTCCCCACAAGCCTCCGACCCGGGCGGCCGGCAAGAATTTCCCCAGGGGATAGCCAAGTCCCACAACTCCTTTTTTCAAAGCGCCTTATGAATTCCTTGCCCGCCGGCCTTGCCGGGCAGGATATCCGGCACGGTGGTTGCCTATCATGGAATGGCAGGCAGGACTTTTAAAATCGAGGCTCCCTGGTAGGCTG
>LJUF01000027.1 GCA_001303665.1 Phycisphaerae bacterium SM23_33
CGGGGCTCGGCCAAGCCGGCCTTTTTCAGCACGTCCTTCATCCGCTCCCAGTACGGCGAAACGTCCTCCACGTTGCGGTCGCGCCAATACTGCCTCGGGAAGTCGCTGGCCAGGTAGACCAGCCGGCCCTTACCGATCCGCTTCTCGGCCGGCGCTTTCGGATCGATGCCGAAGGTCTCCTCCAGCACGGTGCTGGGCCGCTTGCGGCCGTGGCCGTTATGCTCGCCGGTCCAGCGGTCGCACAGCAGCACCCCGCCGGCCTCGACGAACTTCCGGAGCTGCTCGGCCTCCTGGTCGGACAGGGCCAGCGACTCCGGGAGGATCATCAGCTTGTAGCCTTTCCTGAGCAGATCGCCGTCCTCCACCTGGGCGTAGGCCACGAACTTGTACTGGTAGCCCAGCTCCTCCAGGAGGTTATAGAAGCCCAGCCTGGGGTCGGTCGGCCCGCCCCGGCCGAGGTCGTCCGCGGCCTCCGGGCCGCCGCGGGCGTGGGATACCTGGATGGTGGACTGGGAATAGTGGATGGCGATGGGGTCGTCGGCGGGCTCGGCGTTGAGGAACAGCTTGGCGAAGCCCCGGCCGCGGACCTCTTCGAGCTGCTGCGCAGTGGTCTGCCCGCGCGGCAGCAGGGAGAAGTCGCCCCGGATGTGGCCGGTGTCCACCCAGCGGTAAAAGCCGCTGTTGCGGTGCATCACCGAGTACCACACGTCGGTGCCCGGGCAGGCCTTGAGCTTGCGGTCGTGGGTGTTGAAGGAGCGGATGTACTCGTTGGTGTCGGCGAAGTAGTTCTCGATCCAGGTGAAGTGGTTGACCACCAGCCAGTAGTCCCAGCCCCCGTAGGGGTTGGGCCGCTGGCCGCCGCCGATGCCGACCACGGCGTCGGCGTCGCCGCCGGCGCGGGCGGCGTCGGAGCAGTGCTGGATGTACTTGTTGTACACGATGTCGCCGTACCGGCGGTGGTCCACCCAGGGGGCGTAGTTGGGCAGGCGCTTGCCGGCGGCCCGCTTTTGGGCCTCGTCCAGGGTCATCGGCACCACCGCGTCCCAATCCTGGAAGTTCGTCTCCCATTCCTTGTTCAGCGCATCCAGCGTGCCGTACTGGGCCTTGAGCCAGATGCGGAAGTGCTTCAGCGATACCGGCGAGTGGTCGAAGTCGAAGGCCCGGGCGTAGCTGGTGTAGGATCCCTCGTCCATCAGGTCGTAGACGATGGGGTTGAACCGGGCGGCGCCCTTGAGCTGCGCGGCGATCTTCCTGGTGGTCCATTCCAGGTACTTCGGGTCTTCCAGCGGGAAGTAGGAGTTGTGCGGGTTGTTGTTGTACCTCAGGCTGGCGTAGTCGGGCTCGTCCACCGGCAGCTTGGTCTTCGTGTCGATGGGCGTACGATACAGCCAGCGCTTGTCCTTGGTTTCCTTGAACCTGTTCCGGCGGAAATAGAAGGTGGCGTCCATCCAGTTGTGGTTCATGGAGAAAAAGTGCAGCGATTCGAACCCCACGCGGTTGAAGCCGCCGTACACCATCTGGTAATAGGCACTGCTGCGGGGGCCGAAGTCGGCGCACCAGCCGTTGGGAATCCACATGACCTCGCGCAGCATGCGGAAGTAGTCGAGGTCGTAGTACCAGTCGGCCCGGTGGCGTGTCAGCCACAGCACCGGCTCGTAGCTGTCCCAGACCAGCTCCTGGCGGACGAAGAAGATGGTTTCGGCGCGGGCCTCGGTGTGCTTGGCGGCGGCCAGCTCCGCCTGGAAGCGCCCCACCGGCGTGAGCAGGCCCTCGGGCTGCAATGAGAACGTCTCGCTGAACTGGCCTTGCTGCACGGGGCGCTTCTGCTCCCAAACGACCCGCCCACGGTTGTCCACCAGCCTGCCGGTGAGGGTCAGCCCGTCAACGTCGGCCTTGCCCGGAACCGTGAACGTCAGTTTGTCGTCGGCGAGGTAGCAATCCTTTTCCGGCGCCAGGGTGATCTTCCCGACCGAGCCGCGGGGTTGGACGGTGAACACCGCCGTGGCCCAGGAGGCGACCTTCCCGGCCGTCTTCAAGACCACGTCGGCCTCGTTCTCGCCAGCCTCCGGCGCCCCGGGCAAGGGGAACTCGAAAGCCTGCGGGCCCGGATTCATCAGGAATTCCTTGGAGCGAACCCTGGGTCCGGTGAGGCCCCGGCTGCGGAAACAGATTTCGATCACAGACGGTCCAGCAGGATCGACCTTACCGGCGGGGCCGGTGACGACCGCTTGCAGCTTCGCTTGGCCGACGACCGCCCGTCGCACCTGCACCGGCAGTGAGGCCTCCACGCTGCAAAGACCTTCCTTCCGGCTGGCCCAGAGGATGGACTTGAGGATCAGCGACCACTGCCGCTCCCAGACGGGCAGCCGGGCGTCGAGGAAGTCTTCGCGGCGGATAGGCCAGATCAATTCCGCCCCCTGGCCGAGGTTGAGCACCACCGCCCGCCGGCCGGCCTGCTCGTTGACGACCACCGCCGGGCGCTCACCGACCCGGGCGACGGGCCTGGCGGCAGGCGCGAAGGTGGACCCGGCCGGGGCAGCCGGCGGCAGGGCCTCCAGCGGCACACCGGAAATCACGGGGTGGTCGGCCACCTTCTCCGGCCTTCCCGCCGGGTCGCGGCGATCGGGCGCGGCAGCGCTTTCGATGCCCAGGGCCTGCTCGGCCTGCGGCGTCAACTCCATCGGATTCACGCACACCAGGCCGGCCCCGCCGGCCAAGGCGCCGTCCAATGCCTCAACGCCCGGGATCTTCCGCCAGCTCTGGGCGGCCACGACGACGCAGTCAAACTTGTACAGGCTGCACTGCTCCTTGAGTTGCGGCGCAGCCTGCGGGTCGGAGGTCTCCACCCAGTGCCATTCGAAATCGCCCCGCTGGAGCAGCTCGACGGCCTGCCGGGTGCGCCTGGCAGTCAGCAGCAGGACGACCGGCCTGCCGGCGGCCCAGGGCTCCATCCGCTGGACGTGCGGGGTCTCGTACTCGATGGTGTGGGCGCCTTCGAGGCTCAGCGGCTCCAGCCGGCCCTGAAGTTTCCCGCCATCGAAGCTGACCTCCGCCGTGGCGCCGGGAAAGTGCTGCTGGAAAAAGACCTCGTCCACGCTGACCTCCGCCTCGACGTGGGAGTCGCCTTTCAGCGTGCCAAGTTTGGTTTTCATCAGCTCCTTGCCGGCCCGGCTGCGGAGAAGCATCTCGACGTCCTTCAGGTCCACCGGCGTGCGGTTGACCAGGCGCACCCGGTGGGTGCCAAAGTGCTCCACGCTGTAGGCGCTGACGTAGGGGGCGTATTGGGGCATGACCGGCTTGCCGCCGGGGTAGGGGTTCTTCGTCGAGAGCTTCAATCCGGGCAGGGGCCTCAGCTCCGGTCCGGCCAGTCGCACCGAGAAGCCGTGCCCCCAGCGGAAGGCCGTGTACCGGGCGTTGTTGATCAGCAGCCGGTTCCAGCCCTGCCCCAGCAGGACCTCCGCCCGGCAGGCGTTGGGGGTCAGGTCGCCGCCGCTGGCCTGGAGGAAGACCCGCCGGCCGTTCAGGAAGACCGACGCGCCGTACTGGAACCCCAGCAGCAGCCTGGCCGGCTGCATCTTCGGCGAATACACGTACGCGAGGCCGGCGATGATGCAGTTGGGGACGCTGGTGAGGCCGACCCGCGCGTCCGGCAGGCTTACCACGCCGGTGTGCGACGCGAATTCCTTCCACTGCACCGGTCCGACGGCCTGGCCGGCGCTGGGCGCCAGCGCCGCCAGATCGCCCAGCGGGGGCTCTTCCAGAAGTTTGCCGGGGTCGGGGCTGGTGAACGGCCCGGCCAACAGCCACTGTCGGACCGCACCGGCTTCCTCGGCTTGGCAGAGGCCGGCGGTCAGCACCGCCAGGAAAAGCACCGAAATCAGGGAAATCGCGCGTGACATCATGCTCGGTTCCTTTTGCCGTCTCGCTGCACGGAGTCAAACCGTCGCCCGGAGTGGCCGTTCCGACGGTGAGCGCACACTATGCTCCGCCGGCCCGGCGGCTTTCAAGCAACTTTTTGCCCATCCCTTCCGCCGGCGGCGGCTTTGCCCTTGCCGCCCGGGCCGCGCCGCCGCATAATACGCTCTCGACCCGTCTGCTGGCCCCTAGGCACAAAAAAAGGAAGTTGCATGCCGGGTAAATTTGCTTGCATGGCAGGAGGGCCGCTTTGCCGGGCCCTCGAATCAGGCCAACTGAGCGCGCGTGAACTGGGCAGGCTGAACACCCCCTTTGGCCCCAGCGAGGTCATCCTCCGGGTGGACGACGCCCCGGTGCCTTTCTACCTGATGCCGCGTCAGCTGCCGGGGGGGCCCCGCCTCGGGGCCTCCCAGATCAACTACCGGGCCACGCTGTACGCGCTGAAGGACCTGGGCGTGGAAGCGGTGCTGAACTGGGCCGCCGCCGGGGCCGTCACCCACGACCTCGGCGTCGGCCAGATCCTCCTGCCCAGCGACCTCATCGACCTCACCAGCCGCCGCCCGATGACGTTCTTCGAGAAGCACGGCCTGGGGCTGCTGCGGCAGTTCCCGGTGTTCTGCCCGGCGCTGCGGGGGGCGCTGGAGGAGGTGCTGGCGGAGCTGAAGCTGGATTTCCACACCGGCGGGACGGCGGCGGTCACCGAGGGCCCCCGGCTGGAGACGCCCGCCGAGGTCCGCATGCTCGCCGGCTTCGGGGCCGAGGTGGTCACCCACATGCTGGCCCCGGAGGTCTTCCTGGCCAAGGAGCTCCAGATGTGCCTGGCGGGGGCCTGCTACCTGGTCAACTACGCCGAGACCGGCAGCCGGTACCGCCCTTTCAGCACCGGGGAACTGTTCGGCGGGCTGACCACGGCCTCGCAGGCCGAGCGGCTCCGACGCGTCTGCCAGGCCTTGCCCGAGCTGCTTCGCCGGCTGGCCGAAAAGGTCGCCTCGGCCGAGAGGACCTGCGAGTGCCACAACACCATGGCCGGCCACATCCACAAGGACAACCTCCCGGAAGACTGGCACCGCTGGTTCGACTGAGCCGTCGAGGTAAGTGGCAGCCGCCGCGAAGCACCTCTGCCATGCACTTCGCCCAAGCCCGCCGCAGCTGAATTTCGACGCGACGACACTGCTCCAACCGCAATACAATGATCTGCCAATTCAGGCTCACGCTGAGCGATTCGAGGAGCAAGCATGACTGAGGTGCAATTGGTGGTGCAGAACATCGGCGGGGTGGTGGTGGTCAACCTGGGCAGCTCCAGCATCCTCGACGGGGGCGTGGTGGAGGCCCTCGGCCGGAAACTCTTCGAACTGGTGGACGAGCAGGCCCACCGCAAGATCCTCCTGGACTTCTCGCAGGTCAAGTTTCTCTCCTCGGCCATGCTGGGCGTGCTGATCCGTCTCCAGAAGCGAGCCCATGCGATCAAAGGCCGGCTGGCGATCTACGGCCTGCGGCCGGAACTGCACAAGGTCTTCAGGATCACCCGGCTGGAGCAGTTGTTCAACTTTTACGACAACGAGCAGGATGCGCTGAGCAGCTTCGGCACCTTCGGGCATTAACGGCGGCGCGGCCCGGACGGCCCGGCCCGGACGGCCCGGCCCGGACGGCCCGGCCGGAAAGAGCGGCAGGGGACCTCCCCACGAGAGACACCCTCCAAGAGCGTTTGGGAAAGGAGCTGCGGAGATGAAACGGCAGGTTCGAATCTTCATCGCCGGGGTGATGCTGGTAGCGCCCTTCGCGGTGACCGCCTACCTGGTCTGGTGGGCCGGCGCTGGCCTCGACCGCCTGGCCAGGGGGGCCATCGGCGCCGTCGCCCCCAGCCCGGAGAAATGGCTGTTCCCCGGCGCCGGGGCGCTGGTGCTGCTGGTGGGCATCTACCTCGTGGGGCTGCTGACGCACCTGTGGGTATTCCGCTGGGGGATGGAAAAGCTGGAGAAGCTCTTCGCCCGCCTGCCGGTGGTCAAGACCCTGTACGAGTCCGTGCGCGACATCCTGAAGCTCTTCAGCGGCGATTCCCGGCAGATGGGTCAGGTCGTCCGCTATCGCATCCCCGGCACCGAGGCGGACCTGCTGGGCATCCGCACCTCCGTGGCCCCGCGCGGGGCCGGCCAGAAGGGCCACGTGGCCGTGTACCTGCCCATGAGCTACCAATTGGGCGGCTTCACGCTGTACGTCCCGGCCGAGGCCGTCCAGCCGCTGGACATGACCGTGGAGCAGGCCCTGAAGATCGCCGCCACGGCCGACGCCGGCGGCGCTGCGACTGACGAGGAAGGACAGGCCGAGCCCAGAGCCCGCGCCTAGGCCATTGGGCGGTTCCGGTCGGGAAGGTCGAGGGAGTCGAACTGGCCCGGCACCAGGCGAATGCGGTTCACGGAGCCGGGGAACCTCTCGCGAATGGCCTCCTGGAGCCCGTTGCGCAGCCGTTCCTGCAGCTGGTAGCGGTGGGCGGCGGAATCAACGGCCACGGTCAGCGTCCCCCGCGCGAAGTTCACCAGGGCGGTGTGGTCGCGGATGTATTCGGGAATGCACTCGTCCCAGATCGCCGCCAGCGCTCCGATCTGCCGGACGCGTTTGGCCAGGCGGGTCTTCATCAGATAGGTCAGCGGCTCGCCCAAGGGGCTGATGCCGTCGCGATGCTGCCGGCTCTGCCACACGTTTCGCAGTTGCGACTCATCCATGACGTCGTCCCGAAAGTCCCTTTCCCATCGCCCGGCCGAGGGGCAACAACCGCGGCGGTCTGCGTCCGCAACTGCCAGACTATATACACCATCGCCCGCCCGGGACAAGTTGCTTTACCGAAAACCTCCCACCCCTACGCCAGGTCCACCGGCATCACCACATACACGAAATCGGGCCCGGCCTTGATCACGGCCGGCTTGTTGCCGGCGCTGAACTCCAGCGAGGCCCCCTCCGCCTGGATCACCTTCAGGGCGTCGGTGAGGAAGGTGGGGTTGAAGGCGATCTCCAGCGGGTCGCCCTCGAACTTCACGGGCAGTCTGACCTCCGCCTCGCCGGTTTCCGGGGCGCGGCTGGTGAGGGTGGCCTGGTCGGCGCTGAAGCCGATGCGTACGCTCTTGGAGTCCTCGCTGGTCAGCAGGGCGGCCTGGCGGATGCGGTGCATGAAGGCCTCGGTGTTCACCGTAGCCTTGCAGGTGGCCTCCTTGGGGATGACGTCGGCGTACTTGGGGAAATTACCCTGCACCAGGGTGGACAGCAGCACGGCCCGGGCGGTGCGGACCAGGATCTGGGTTTCGGTGACCTTGACGGCCAGGGTTTCTTCGCTGCCGACGGCGGCCCGTTGAAGCAGGTTCATCAGCTTGGCCGGCACGATGGCCGAAACCTCCCTCGCGGCCGCCTTGGGCAGCGAGGTCTTGGCCAGCGCCAACCGGTGCCCGTCCGTAGCCACCAGCTGGAGCTTCTTGCCCGAGGCCTCCCACAGCACCCCGGAGATGGCATAGTGACTGTGGGCCCGGGCCGCCGCGAACAGCGTCTTCTCCACCAAGCCGGACAAGGCCTCGGCCGAGACCTGGAAGTCCCCGGCGTCGTCGAAATCGGCCACGGCCGGGTACTCCGCCGGGTCGTACCCCAGCAGCTTGAAGCGGGTCCCGGCGCCGGTGATGCTACAGGCGTCCTTTTCCACGGCCAGCGTCAAGGCTTCCTCGCCGGCCGACTCGCGCACGATGTCGGCCAGCTTCTGCACCGGCACCAGCGCCTCGCCCTGCTCTTTCACCTCCACCTGGGAGATGACGTACCGGCAGCCGGCCTCCAGGTCGGTCGCCAGCAGCGTCAGGGTCTTGCCGCTGGCCACCAGCTTGACGCACTGCAACACGGGCTTGGGCGTGCGGGCGGCCACGATGCTCGAGGCCAGCGCCAGCGCCTCCTGTAACGCCGCCGTCTGGGCGATCACCTTCATGGGATGGTCCTCATACGCTCGGGGGTCAGGCCCGCCCTTTCGGACCCACCGCCCCAAATCCATTCGGGAATCTGCCTGCCGACCTTATACGCACATCCCGGCCGACTTGCAAGGGCCCAGCGGGTAAATCCCCCGGCCCCAGCTCCAGCGGCCCGGTGCCGCGGCGGGGGCGGAGCTTGTAAAAGCAGCCCCCTGACGAGATACTACCGCCACGGCGAACATGGGCGAGCTCGGAAAAAGCCTGGCCGGCAAGTTCATCGTCCTGGACGGGCCCGACGGCTCGGGCAAGACCACGCAACTGGACCTGCTGGCCGAGCACCTGGCAAGCCACGGGGCCGACGTGCAGCGAGCCCACGACCCTGGGGGCACGGCCGTGGGAGAGAAGATCAGGCAGATCCTGCTGGACCGCGACAACGGCCCCATCTCCGCGACCTGTGAGACGATGCTCTTCATGGCCAGCCGGGCCCAGCTCGTGGCCGAGCGCATCCGCCCGGCTCTGGAGGCGGGAAAGGTCGTGCTGTGCGACCGCTTCATCTCGGCCACCGTCGCCTACCAGGGGGCCTCCGGCGTGGACCCCAAGAGCATCATTGAGATCGGAAACATCGCCGTGCAGGGCGTCTGGCCGGACCTCACGGTTATCCTGGACGTCCCCGTGGATGTCGGCATGCGAAGGATAGGCGTCCCCCGCGGCAAAAGAAAAAGGGCCGGCGAGTCCGGCCGGAGCAGGCCGCTCTTCGGCGACCGCATGGAAACAAGGGAATCCGAATACCACGAGTCGGTCCGGGCGAACTTCCTGAAGCTGTGCAGGGGGAACCTCTACCCCCGACCCGTCGTCCGCGTGGATGGCAACCAGGACACGCAGCGGGTCTTCACCCAGATCCTGGCGCGGCTGGAACGCGCGTTTGGCCCCCGTAGCGGCAGCGTGCCCATAGAATAGGATCCGCCTGGAAAAACATGCCTGATCTCCTGGGAATCGTGGGCCAGGACGAAGCCCTGGCGCAGTTGCAGCGGGTCTTCGCGGCCGAGAGGCGCCCGCACGCCTACATCTTCGCCGGCCCGGAGGGTGTCGGCCGGCGGACCACGGCGGTTGAGTTCGGCCGGCTGCTGCTGTGCGACAAGCCCGTGTCCCGGGCCAACCGAGGCCGGCTGACGGAGCTGCCGGCGAGCTTCCCCCTCCAGCAGGGCTGCGGCCGGTGCCCCTCCTGCCGAACCGTCACCGCCGGCACCAGCCCGGACCTGCACGTCATCTACAGACAACTGGCCCGGCACCACGATGACCCCCAGACCCGCGAACGCGTCATGCAGGACCTCAGCATCGACGTCATTCGCCAGTTCCTGATCGCCCCGGCCTATCGCGCCGCCGCCGGTGGCCGCGGCAAGGTCTTCGTGGTCCGCGAGGCCGAACTCATGAGCCGCGAGGCCCAGAATGCCCTGCTCAAGACGCTGGAGGAACCCCCCGCGGGCGTGACCCTCATCCTCATTGCCACCAGCCCCGCCGACCTGCTGCCGACCACCCGCAGCCGCTGCCAGACCATCCGCTTCGCCCCGCTGCCGCTGCGGTTCGTGGCCGAAACCCTCACCGCCCACGGCGTGGACGAACGCGAGGCGGAATTCTGGGCGGCTATGACCGGCGGCTCCGTCGGCCAAGCCCAGCGACTCGCCGCCCAGGGCCTGTACGAATTCAAGAAAGAGCTGGTGGAGCGGGTGGCGAACCTCTCGGCCGCGAACACTGGCGCGCTGGCCGAGCTGCTTACCAAGGCCATGGCAAAACAGGCCAAGAGGCTCACGGGCACCGACGAAGGGCTGGCAGCCACCCTGGCCAACCGCCAGGCCGGGCAGGTTATCCTCGGCCTGCTCTCAAGCGCCTTCCGCGACGCCCTGACCCTGGCCAGCCAGGCCGACCGCCCGCTGGTGAACGCCGAGCAGGCCGGGGCTATCCAAGCCCTGGCCGGCCGCCTCCCGACCGCCCAACTGGCCGAGATCCTCTCCCAACTGGCCCGCTACGAGCAGCTGCTCTGGAGCAACGTCAACGCCAAGCTGCTGTGGGCGAATCTGGCCATCACGTGCGCCTCGGCCGCCCCGCTGGGCGTGTGAGCCGCCAGCCGCATTTCGCCGAATTGATTATCCACCCGTCTTCCGCTGACCGGGCGGGATCGCAAACCCCCAAGCGGTGCCGGCCGCAGCGGCGCGGCGAAGTAACACCTAGCCGCTGGCCTTGCCGGCCGGTATCCTGATGCCCTGCTGAAGATCGGGAAATTGCCGCAAAGGACCAATGAAGAACTTCAAACGCTCACTGAAGTACCTTTGGCCGTATCGCCGCCAGCTGCTCCTGGCCGGGCTGTGCGTGGTCCTGATCATGGTCCTGTGGGGCAGCGGGCTGGGGCTGCTGCTGCCAGGGTCCAAGATCCTCATTTCTGAAGAGGGCCTGCACGGCTGGGCGTACAGCTCGGCGACGCAGGACCGGCTGGGCGTGCGGCTGGTGCAGCGCAGCGTCCCGCCGCACACGACCATCCGGGAAGGCGGCGTCGAGCGCGAGCTCAGCATCGTTCTGGACGTGGTGAGGGTGGACGAGTCCGGCCCGTCCCAGGGGAAGCTGCAACAGAACAACTGGCTGGTGGGCCGGGCCGACGGCGAGGACGATGGCGGCTTCCTCCGCGGCGACGCGCTGGCCCGGACCATCGCAAACCACGCACCGGGCGAGCCCCTGGCCCTTCGCGCGTACAACCCCTACACCCAGAAGCTGCAAACGGTCACGGTCATCCCCGGCCGCAGCGGCTGGCGCAGCCGACTGCTGACCCGGATCGCCCGGGCCATCCCCGAGCCGGCCAGCTACGTCGACCGCTTTCCCATGTTGTTGTGGCTGCTGGGATTCGTCGTGCTTATCACTCTCCTGCGGAACGTGCTGAGGTTCAGCCAGGAGTACCTCGTGGGTGCCGTCGTGATGCGGGCGATGATGGACCTGCGGCGCGACAGCTACGAGGTCGTGCTGCACCTGCCCACGACCTTCTTCTCGGAAAAGGGCATCTCCGACTCCATGAGTCGATTCGTGCAGGACACCAACCAACTGGCCGACGGGCAGGTCGCCCTTTTCGGGAAGACCCTGGCCGAGCCGGCCAAGGCCGTCGCCTCGCTGGTCGTGGCCCTGAGCCTTTCCTGGCCGCTGACGCTGCTGGCCATCGGCGCCGGGCCCCCGGCGGTCGCGCTCATCCGGAAGTTCGGGGAGGTGATGCGCAAGGCCTCCCGGCGGGCGCTGGGGAGCTGGT
This sequence comes from Phycisphaerae bacterium SM23_33, assembly GCA_001303665.1. Taxonomy (GTDB): domain Bacteria; phylum Planctomycetota; class Phycisphaerae; order SM23-33; family SM23-33; genus SM23-33. The sequence goes on from LJUF01000027.1 coordinate 11,134, forward strand.
CGCTCATGCTGGCGGTGCTGAACGAGACGCTCGCCGGCATCCGCGTGGTCAAGGCCTACACCATGGAGGGCAGCGAGCGGAAGCGTTTCTTCCAGGTCAATCGCCGGCTGCTGAAGCAGCAACGGCGGATGGTCCGCACCGACGCCGCCGTGGCCCCGGCGGTCGAGACGCTGGGCATGACGGCCGCGCTGGGGGCGGTGGCCCTGGCGGGGTATTGGGTGCTGCACGGGGGCTACGACATGGACGGCGACAAGTTCCTGGCGCTGATGGGCTGCCTGGTGGCCATGTTCGACCCGGTCCGCAAGCTGGCCAAAGTGGCCACCCGCTTCCAGCGGGCGGACGCGGCCGCCGGCCGCGTGTTCCAACTCCAGGATCAGGAGCAGGAAAAGCGAATGCCCAACGCCCCGATGCTGCCCCGCCACAGCCAGAGCATCCAGCTGGTCCACGTACGCTTCCGTTACCCCAACGCCTCCGATGACGCCCTCAAGGACATCAACCTGACCATTCCGGCCGGGGAGACCCTGGCCATCGTCGGGCCCAACGGCTCCGGCAAGACCACCTTGGCTTCGCTGCTGCCGCGGCTGCTGGACCCCACGGAGGGAAAGGTCCTCGTCGACGGGCGGGACATCTCAAGATACTCGCTCCGCTCCCTGCGGCGGCAGATCGGCCTGGTCACCCAGGACGCGGTGCTGTTTCACGCCAGCATCGCCGACAACGTCGCCTACGGGCTGCGCCGGGCGCGGGACGAACAGGTGCAGGCGGCGGCCCGGAAGGCCTTTGTCGATGAGTTCGTCCGCGACCTGCCCGATGGCTACGACACAATGCTCGGCGAGCACGGGGCGACCCTCTCCGGCGGGCAGCGACAACGCATCGCCATTGCCCGGGCCATCCTGCGCGACCCGGCTATCCTCATCTTCGATGAGGCCATGAGCCAGGTGGACCCCCACTCCGAGTTGCGGATCCAGCAGGCGATCAAGGAGTTTATCCGCGGCCGGACGACGCTCCTGATCGCGCATCGCTTCTCCACCGTGATGACGGCCCAGCGGATCGCCGTGATGGACGCCGGCCGGATCGTGGACGTCGGAACGCACAAGGAGCTGCTCAGCCGCTGCGGCCTGTATCACCAGCTGTACCAGACGCAGTTCCTCCCCGAGGCGCCAGCTTGAGCGGCCGCGGCCGGCTGCCGCCCCCACAGGATGCCTCAGGGCGCCGGCCCCAAGGCGTTGGGGCCCAGCGGCTTGCGCGGATTTTCATTTTTCCCTTTGACCCTCGCCCTGGCAATGGTTATCTTCAGCCGCGCGTTACCACGGAGGGTGACTCTGTTCGGCGGTTTTTCCGCGGGCACTTCGCGGACGAGTTCCGCTGTTCTCTACACTGCTTTCGCGTTGGTATTTCTTGCTTATCGCGACCGGGTGTCGCGAACGGATAGAGGGGAGGTCGCGTTGGCCAGCGTGGAGCCGCAACTCTGGCAGCAGATCATCCAGCAGGTCATCGCCCACGGCGAACAGGTGATCCGGCCTTGGTTCGCGCAGCTGGAACCGGTCGCGCTGCAACACGGTCTGCTGGAGATCCAGGCGCCCGGCATCCGCGAGCAGGCGTACTGCCAGCAGCACGCGACGCGACTGTTCACGGAGGCCGCCCAGGCCGCCACCGGCCGGCTGGTGAGCGTCTGCTTCCTGGCTAACTCCGCGGCCCCCCTGGCGGCGTCGCAACTTGAGCCTGACCTGACCCTCAACGAGGACTATACCTTCGAGAACTTCGTCACCGGCCCCTGCAACCGCCTGGCCCACGCCGCCTGCGCCGCGGTGACGGAGTCGCCGGGAAAAACGTACAATCCACTCTTCATCCACGGCGCCGCCGGGCTGGGCAAGACCCACCTGCTCCAGGCCACCTGCCGCAGCATCATGGCCAATCGCAACGCCCAGATCGTCTACCTTTCGTGCGAGACCTTCATCAACCACCTCATCGAGGCCATCGAACTCGGCCGCCTGCACGACTTCCGCTTCCGCTACCGGCACGCCGACGTGCTCGTCATCGATGACGTCCAGTTCCTCTCCAACCACGAGCAGACCCAGGAGGAGTTCTTCCACACGTTCAACACCCTGTATCAGGCGCAGAAGCAGATCATCCTCAGCTGTGACCGCCCGCCGGCGGAAATTCCTCACCTGGAGGAGCGTCTGGTGAGCCGCTTCAACTGGGGCCTTGTGGCAGGCATCGACCGGCCCGGCTACGAGACACGGGTGGCCATTGTCCGCAAGAAGGCGGGCGCCGGCGGCGTGGACATGCCCGAGGACGTCGTGTGCCTCATCGGCGGCACCATTGATTCCAACGCCCGCGAACTGGAGGGGGCGATTACCAAGATCGCCATGCTGGCCCGGGTTCTGGATCGGAAGATCGACCTGGCGCTCGCCCAGGAGGCCCTGGGCATGGACCTCCCCGCCCGCCAGCGCGAGGTCACCATCGAGCAGATCATCGACGCGGTCATGAACCGCTTCGGCGTCCGCCTGGCAGACCTCCAGAGCCGCAAGCGGACCAAGTCCATCAGCCTGCCCCGGCAGGTCTGCATGTACCTTGCCCGCAACCTCACGCGCCACAGCCTGGAGGAAATCGGCGGCTACTTCGGTGGCCGCGACCACACAACCGTCCTCCACGCAAACCGCACCGTCGAGAACCTCCGCCGCCACGACACCTCCTTTCACGTCACCCTGGAACAACTCACGCACCGACTGCGCGACAGCCGCCGCTAGCTCTGTCGGCACCATCCTGCACAACCTGTTGGTTTCGCTTGCCTCGGATGGTCCGTTCCAAACACCCTCCTCGATCACCCGGCAATGGCTCCGCCTCAAAGGGCCCATTCCCCTCGGTCCTCAACGGCCACCATCCACGCCCCCAACAGCTTATCCACACCCCCCAGAAGCCGGTTCCTGCACGCAAACCTTTGCACGAAAACGTCTTACCTATGAGCATCGGACGGTTTTCAACGAGCTTTCGCCCCCATTGTTACTACGATTCCCATTACTCCGGAAGTAATAGCGCAACCGTCCCCGCCGGGCAAAGATTGAGGGGTTACTTTTCCCGGACCTCGGGTGCGGTGAAGGTCAGGGCTGAAGCAAAACCAGGGGCGAGCCGGCCCTTGGTCTTTCGGGGCCGTCGGGCAGGGCGTTATAATTCCCGGAACATGATTTGGCGGGCGATCAGATCGAATCCGGAAGCAATGGGGCTGGGAGTTCGCGAGGATTTCCAACGGCGACGGGTAATCGTGGCGGTGGGTGTGTTTGTGGTCTTTTTGGGCGTAGCCAGCGCTGGCTATTACCTCATTGAGGGCGGGTACACCTGGCTGGAGGCCTTCTACATGACGGTGATCACCGTTGCCACGGTCGGTTACCACGTCGTGAAGAAGGACGAATTGAGCGATCCGGGCAAGCTGTGGACCATTTTCGTGATTGCCGGCGGGCTGGGCAGCGGCGGGGTGGCAATGTCGCTTATCGTGGCCGCAGTCGTTGAGGGCAGGGTGCGGCGGATTCTAGGGAGGCGACAGTTGGAACGCAAAATAGCGGCGCTTACGGGACACGTGATCGTCTGCGGGTATGGGCGGATGGGGCAGAAGGCTGCGTGCGAGTTGCATGAGGCCGCGCGGGACGTGGTCGTCGTCGAGGTCAATCCCGACCGCACCCGACAGGCCGAGGGCGACGGGATGCTGTACGTGCTCGGTGATGCCCAGGAGGAGGCGGTCCTCTCCGCCGCCGGCGTGGAGCGGGCTCAGGTGCTGATAGCGACGCTGCCGGACGACGCGGCCAATGTCTTCCTCACGCTGTCGGCGCGGGGCCTCAGCCCGGCTCTTCGCATCATCGCCCGGGCCCAGGAGGCGGCGACGCAGGACAAGCTGCTCAAGGCCGGGGCCAGCCGGGTCGTCTGCCCCCTCTCCATCGGGGCCAATCGCATTGCCGATGTGGTGCTGCGCCCGGCGATGGTGGACTTCGTAGAGATGGCTCACAAGGGGCTGGAGTTGGAGATGGACCAATTGACGCTGAGCGATGATTCGGCGATGGCGGGGCGGACGCTGCGCGAATTGGCGCTTCCGGCCCGCGTCGGGGCGATGGTGGTAGCGGTCCGGCGGCCGGACGGGCAGGCGGTCTATAATCCAGGCCCGGACCTCGCCCTGGCCGCGGGCGACACGTTGGTGCTGATCGGCAAGAAGGGCGTGGCCGTGGCGATTCAGGAGTTGGGGTGCCCCCAGGCCGAGGCGGGCCGAGGCCGGGGCAGGCGGATTAACGGCGGCGAATAGCAGCGGTTGCGAGCAAGGTTCTGCCGGCGGCGGCATATTTCCTCTCGAAGTTGGAGCCGATGAGCCCCTCGCCGGGCCCCTGGTGGAACTCCACCGGGGTGAGGCCGTCCACCGCGCCG
>LJUF01000295.1 GCA_001303665.1 Phycisphaerae bacterium SM23_33
CCGGCCGATGAGGCGGATGCCGAAAAGCAGAAGCTCATCGCCGAGTCCCGCAAGTACCGCAAGCGGGCGCAGGAGGCCGAGGCCGCCCTGCGCCAGCTCCAGGAGCGGGCGCTGAGCGAGGAGGAGCTGGCGGAGTTCCGCAGCCTCCGGGCCGAGCAGAAGCAGCGCGAACAGGCCGACCTGGCCAAGACCCGCCAGTACGAGACGCTGGTGGCCGAGCTGACCGAGAAGCACGCCCGCGAGCTGGCCCAGGCCAATCAGCGCGGCCAGCTCCTGGAGGCACAGCTCCGCAAGGTCGTTGGCGCCGACCGCCTCAAGAGCGCCCTGGCCGGCCGGGGGGTCACCCGGGTCGACCAGGCCGCCTATCTGCTCCAGCGGCACATCCGCGTGGAGCTGGTTGACGGCGAGCCCGTCGTGCAGGTCGTGGACAGGAAGGGCCAGCCCATCACCGACGCCGCCTGCCAGGGCGGCGAGACGATCACCATCGACCGCTTCGTGGATGCCTGGCTGGCTTCGGAAGGCGCCCACTTCCTGCCCCCCTCCGGCGACACCGGCAGCGGGGCGCACGCGGGCGGGTCGGCCGACAGGGCGGATATCGCCGAGCTGGAGGCCAATCCGGCCAAACGCTACGCCTTCATCCGCGAGCATGGGACGGACGAGTACCTGCGGCGGCTGGGCGAGTGGAAACGCCGCCAGGCCGCCAGGAAGTGACTGAAACGAACAACCCCCATCCTGGGAGGAAGCAATGGCTGTTTCGGCACGTTCCGACGTAGTCATCCCCGAGATCCTCGAAACCGAGCAGTACCGGGGACTGGCTGAGATCCTGGATGTGTTCAACGAGGCGTCCGGCGGCTGCATCGTGCTGGCCAGCGCCAACGCCCGGCAGGCTTCGGAGGGCGGCGAGTACACCCAGTGGCGGCGCTTCAAGGCCATGTCCGGCCTGGACAACCGGGTGGACACCGACAACCCGGCCAACACCGCCACCGCCGTCAAGCTGGAGATGACCGCAGGCGCCAGCGTCCGCCAGACGCGGCGGCTGGGCCCGGTGAATTTCTCCGACGATGCCCCCGCGGCCGCCGGCATGACCCGTGAGGCCTGGAACGCCAACATCGGGCGGCAGTTCGCCGAGACGCAGTTCAAGACCATCCGCAACAACATCATCGCCGCCGCTGTCGCCGCCGTGGACTCGGCCGACACCCCCAGCGCCGACTGCCACGTCCTCGACGTCGCCCGCGGCAAGACCGCCGGGGCCAAGGTGGCCATCACCGCGTCCCAGCTGAACCTGCTGCTGGGCAAGATGGCCGACCACCGCGAGGACATCGAGCTGCTGGTCATGCCCTCGCCGGTCTTCACCGACCTGGTCGGCGATCAGATCGCCAACTTCAAGGTGGACCGCATCGCCGGCACGCTGCTGTACACGGACGTGCCCGCGGCCTTCGGCCGCAAGGTGGTGGTGGCGGACATCCCGGCGCTGGAAGTCGCGCAGACCTCCGGCTACTACAGCAAGTACTTCGTGCTGGGCCTCGGCCGGGGGGCGCTGACGGCCGAGATCACCGCGGACGGCCCGGCCGACGTGGACCGCGACCTGGACACCGAGTCCGTGCGGAACATCCTCCGCAAGGACTACTGGGTCGACTACGCCGTCCGGGGCATGCAGTGGGCGCCGGCCGGCGCCACGCCCAACCCCACCGACGCCCAGCTGGCCACCGCCGCCAACTGGGACGAGGACTACGACGATCACCGCGACCTGCCGGTGGTCAAGCTCGTGGTCAACGCCAGCTAGCCACACATGCCCGGGACAGCTCCCACCGGAAGGCGGGCGGTCATCGTCGGCAACGGCCCCTCCGTGGACGCGATGCCGCCCGCCTTCTGGTCCCGGCTGGCGGGGATGCAAGGCGACCGAGGCTGCCTGCTGATCGGGACCAACCGCGTGCTGTGCTTGAAGTCCTTGCGCGACGTCCGATGGGACGTCCTGGTCATCCGCGACGGCTACCGCGACCTCTGGCTGGACCCCGAGTGGGGCACGCGCTACCACGAGGAATTGTGGAAGCCGCATCCGGTCTGGAAGGTCGGCCCGGCCAATGAGCGGGTGACGCACTGCGATGAGTTCGTCCGCTTTGAGCCGGGCTGGCAGGGGCAGCGCGTCCTGGATCACAACAAGGAAGCGGCGGTCATGCAGAACCCCTCCGTGGTCCTGATGGCCGCCAACTGGGCGTGGCTGCAAGGGGCGCGCGAACTTCTGCTGGTTGGCGTGGATTACCATGGCGGCCACGCCCGCATGCGGCCGCCTTATGCCGCCGCCGAAACCGGCTGGGCCGGCCAGTACGACGGGTGCGTCCCGGAGCGGATCGAGAGTTACTTTCGCGCCGCCCGCGAGGGCGTCAAGGCCGGCGGCGGCAGGATGCTGAACCTTTCCACCGCCTCCCGGCTGAAGGCCCTCGGGCGGTGCCGGTGGGACAAGGTGTTCCCCGCATGCGAATCGCGCTGATCTGCCACAACCGCGGCTGGGCCGACCCCGCAGAGCCCTTCCGGGCCGTCGCCGCGGGCCTGCGGCGGCTAGGGCATGAGGTGAAGGTCGTCGCCCCCGCCCAAGGCCGCCCGTGGAGCCGCCGGCCTGACGCCGCCTTCCTGTGGAACGGCATTCACGGCCCCTGGGCCGAGCCGCGGCGGCACCTGGCGGAGGCGGGCAAGCCCGTCTTCATCATGGAGCGAGGCTTCTTCGACCGCGGCAACTACACCCAGATTGACCACGCCGGGTTCAACCATACCGCCTCCTGGGCCTGCGAACTGACCAGGCCGGCTCCGGAAGGCGGCTGGGAGCGATTCCTGCGGCTCTGCCCCGGGTTTTCCGGAAGGGGGCACTTCCGCGGCCTGAACCGCAGGCCCGGTTACGTGCTGGTGCTGCTTCAGGTGCCCGCTGACGCCCAGTTGCAGGAGGCCGAGCTTCACCACCCCGGCCCGCTGGTCCAGGCCGTCGAGGCCGCCGCACCGAACAGCCTGGAAATCCGCGTCCGGGCACACCCCTTGAGCCTGTGGGAATGCGGCACGCTGGGCCGGGCGCAGATGATCGACGGAACATTGGAGCAGGCCATCGCGGCGGCGAAGTTCTGCGTGACCATCAACAGCAACGCCGGGAACGAGGCCCTGGCCCGCGGCTGCCCGGTCCTGTGCCTGGGCCCGGCCCTGTACGCGGCGGCCGGCGCCGCCAGGCGGACGACGCTGGCCGAACTATGGCGCGCGATTGCCGAGATGGAAGCCGGCTGGCAGCCCGAGCAGACGATCGCGCGGAACTATCTGGCCTGGCTGGCGGCCCGCCAGTGGTCGCGCGACGAGCTGGCGGCCGCTTGGCCGCTGGAGGCGGTGCTGAAACGTGCTCCCCCTTGAGAACATCACCGCTTTCATCCTGGGCACGGGACCCGATCTGCCGGCCGAGCGGCTGAGCCGCCTGGACCGCTACTTCACGGTGGGCGTCAACCGCATCTGGAAGCACGGCTGCGTGCCAAGCGTGTCACTGTGGATTGACCGCGGCATCTATGAGGAACGCCCTTCGCATTTCGACAGGACGCTGTGCATCTGCGATCTTTCGGCCAAGGCCATGCCTTACCACATCGGCCTGCGGCCGCGGCCGGGGAGGCTGCCGCGATACCTCAATCCCAACTATCTGTATCACCGGCCCAACACCGGCGTGGTGGCCGCCCTGTGGGCCGTCTCTCTGGGCTGCTACCCGGTCGTGCTGCTGGGCATGGGCTGCCGGGACGACGGCCGGCCGGCCGGGCAGCTCGGGGCTATGCGCAAGGCTCTCGATGAAACCGTGGGCATGAACTACAAGCCGCCCGGGGCCCACTTCCCCGTGATCTGGCCGTGGTCGGGCGATCCCGACGAGTTTGACGAGAACATGCACAACTATTACGTCCAGCCGGCCGACGTACGCGATCTGACCAAACGCATCCGGGAGTTCTACACATGAGCCGATTCGAGCAGTACGTCATCAGCTACGAGGACCGCGACGAGCTCCACACCTCCCGCTGGCTGCTGGAGGGGGTGAACACCAAGGCCGCGGGGAACACCTGCGGCGGCTGGCTGTTCATGATGGCCGCCAAGGCCGGCGAGGAGGTGACCGTCGAGCTCTACAAAGCCCCCGGCTGCGACGCCGGCGACAAGGTGCTCACCGGCACGGCGGAGGTTTCCGGGGCTGGTGATAATCCGGTCAAGGTCACGCTCGCCGAGGCCAACGGCAGCGGCCTTTCAGGGGAGTTTTACCTCCAGGGCTACTCGGCCGATCCCGTCGCGGCCGTGCCCCTGCTGGCCTGGCCGAGGAGTGGTACGACCTCGACGCGCTGCCCGCCGACGTCTACGACGGCACGAAGGGCATGGCCAAGTACGCCGCCGCCGCCACCAGGAAGGTGCTGCTGCTGGTCTCGCAGATGTACGCCGAGGAGCTGGGCGGCTACGGGGCCAGGGAGCACGTGCACTTCACCCACGCCGAGCGGGCATATCCCGACTGGCGGCGGCTGGTCGTGCCCGACCAGCTCAAGGAGGCGGCCGTCTGCTGGGCGCTGGAGCTGGCCTTCGGCTCCTGCCACAAACTGGCTCAGGAAACGATGTACTCGGAGCTGCGCGACCGCTTCGAGCAGCGCCGCAAAGAGGCGATCGCGGCCTGGAACCTGACCTTCAACACCGACCCCGACGCCGACCAGGACGCCGATTCGCTGAAGTCCGCCAACGCGGTTCGTGTCACCCGGATCTGAGTCGTCTGTTGGCGGGGCCGCAGCCTGGCCGGCTCGCGAACACAACCACAGCCCGTCGCACTTCCCGGGGCGTGGCCCTGCGGGAGGCCCGCATGGCAGCCATCACCGTAGCCAACAAGGACTGGGCGATCATCAACGCGGTGAAGACCGCGCTGGCCGGCGCCACCATCGAGGGCTCGCCGGTCTTCCGCGCGGTCTCGGTCACCACCTCAGCCGACCAGGCCAGGCAGTGCCAGTTCACCGGCCATCCGGCGGCCGTAATCCGCTACGTCACCACGGTGGATGACGAAGGCGTGGACGGTGAGCGCAACTGCCGCCTGCTGCTGCGGATCCTCATCGCCACCATGGTGGACGCCGCCGGCGTGGACGAGTCGCTGCGGCTTCAGGAGATCCTGCGGCTGAAGAATGCAGCCATCAACGCCGTGGAGGCTTCGCCCCCGGGCGATTCGGATTCGGTCGGGGACAATGATTTCCACGCCCCGCGGATCCACTGGGGCGAGGCGGAGGTTGACGCCTCCGGAAAGCTGCCCTGGGCGGTGGCCGTGCTGCCCGTTGAGTTCGGATACAGGCTGCCAGCGGCCACCGGCCACTGACCGGCGGCCGCCGGGGCCTGACGCCCGCACAGCCCATCAACTGATCCAGTGGTCAACCGGCAGTCTGGAGATTCCGCATGCCGTCCGTCAAGGACCCGCACAGTGTGCAGATCGGAAGCTGCGCCGTCACCGACGTCCTGAGCATCGACTGGGGCGAGGACCGCACGCCGATCCACGCCCGGGCTGATGACGACCTGTACGACACCATCGCCGAGTTCGGCGCCGCCACGGTCATCGGCTCGGTCACCTTCCGCGATCCCGTCCAGGCCCAGAGCCTGGCCAACAAGAGCGGCACCTTCTCCTGCAGCTTCAAAGGCATGGGCGGGGGGCAGGACAGGACGCTGACGATCGCCAATTGCAGCACCGGCGGCCCGCGGCACGTGGTGGGCCGCGACGCCGTCGCCAACGCCGTCGTCCCCTTTACCGCCCGAAGCGGAGACGGCACCACCAGCCCGGTGTCGTTGGCCTGATGCTCGCCGAGCGCGTCAATTACTACAAGGCCCTGGAGCGGGACGCCCGGCGGCCGCTGGGACAGTCGGCCCATCCCGACGACTGCCCCAAGCTGCTGCTGCACGGCGTGGGCTTCGCCCTCCCGCCGCGCGATGCCCGGATCGTACCCCGGTTCGGTCCCGACGGCGTGCGCCTGGCGGCCTGCGGCGGGGCGGACTGGCCGGAGACGAATGAGCTCCGACAGGCCATTGCCGCCCTCCGCCGCGACCGGCTGTGCC
>LJUF01000296.1 GCA_001303665.1 Phycisphaerae bacterium SM23_33
TGTTGGCGTAGTTCTTCCCGGAGTAGTAGATGGCCAGGTTCTCGGCCCGCTGCCAGGCCGCGCCGGTGCCGCCGAAGCAGTTCCACCACGGCATGTAGCCGTCGGCCCCGAAGCTCCATCTCAGCAGGCACGACTGCGACAGCCCCACCGGCGCGGAGGCCACGCCCACCCCGCCGCCGTAGCACCAGTGCTTCTCGTGGGGCAGCCACCGCCGCCTCACCGCCGTCATTGTGGGGTAGCCCCGCAGCCCGCCGATGCACCAGACGGTGGCGATGTCGTCCCACAGGCCGCGGGCCATGTCCGGCTGCGAGACGTCCACCCGGCCGTCCATCAGCACTTCAGGGGCACCGGCCTGCCTGTGGGCCTGCACGGCCAGGCCCATGACGAAGCCGTTGGCGTCGTAATCGTCGAAGTCGGTGGGCTCGTCCATCAGCCAGAAGCACACGCCGCCGCGGCCCATGCCGCCGAAATACGCGACCTTCCAGTAGTACTTGTTGTTGTTGAAGAAGTGCATGGAGGTCCGCGTCCAGCCTTTTGCCTTGAAGTGCTGGAAGAACTGAGCGGCGACGGCCTTGAAGCCGTTCTTGTACTCATCGGTGAAGGCCACCTGCGGCCGGCGGGCCTTCTTGGCATACTCGGCGAAGTCCAGCCGGTCGCTGACCTCCATCCAGTCCCTGTACGTGCTCTTGTCCAGCCAGATCGGCCAGGCCTCGTGAAAGGCCATGTACATGTGGTTGATGGGGACGTTGGCGCCGGGGCCGACGTAGCCGGCCTCGGCCGAGAAGGCCGAGCCGTCCAGCAGCGGGCCAAAGCGGCGGTCATAGTCCGTCCAGTCTTTCACGCGGACGCCGGTGCCGCTGCCTTCCATGACGGGGATGAACCAGCCGTCCACCCGGCCGCTGTGGGAGTACGGCAGGGCGTTGACCACGCAGCGGTGCTGGTGGGCGATGCGGTAGTAGTCCAGCGTGGTCTTCAGGGCCTGATCCGGCTGGCGGCCGGGATCAACGCCCCCCCAGCCGGCCATCGAGTGGTAGCGGTTCAGCTCCACGACCCAACTGAACTTGTCCGGCAGCGACAGCGGCAGGACTTTCACCCGAAGGCTGAGCGTCGCCGGCCGGGTCAGCTCCTTGGCCGTGACCGTGATGATGCCCTTGTAATCGCCAGCGGCCGTGCCGCACGGCACGTACACGTCCACCCAGACCGACTGGTAACCCTGGCCGGGCACCTTGTTGTCGGCGGCGGGGATGGCCAGGCTCTCGTCGAAAGGCTGCCTCAGCGGCAGGCAGACCTCGCCGTACCAGCTTGAGTCCATGGCACGCCTCGCCCGGCCGGCGCTGACGTACCAGAGGCGGAAGCACTGGACGTTCGGGTCGGCGGGAATCTTCCTTCCGCCCGGCCCGGTCAGGTCGCCGACGGACACGCGAACGTCGGTCAGGGCCTGCCCGAGCTTATTCAGGATCAGTTGAAATGCCGCTGCTTCATTGGCGGCGGCCGTCAGGTAGACCGTCTTGGCCGCGGCGTCCCAGACGGGGTTGGGCCCTGCCGTGTCCTCGGCGCGGTATTCGTCGGCATCCAGCATCAGCCAGCCCGTGACCGGATCGACCTTCACCATGTCCGAGACGGCAAACACGGCCAGCTTTTTCTGTTCCGCGACCCGGGAGCCGGTCTTGGCCGCCCCGGTGCGCGGGCCGGCCTTGGCCAGCTCGCTCGGCGGCGGCGGGGGGACGGTCACCGCCAGGTCCGCCACCTGCCCGCGATTGCCGGCTTCGTCCACGCCACGAACCGCCAGGTGATGCTCTCCCGGCGGCAGGGCGAACACCGGCATGCGCTGGAATTCCCCGGCGCCGCCGGCGGGGTCTTGTCTCTGGCCTCACCGACCACCTCCAGCCTCGGCCGGTATTGCCCATCCTGGATGTCCTTGGTGAACATCCAGATGTCCTCGGCGGCGTTGTAGCGGTAGGGCATGGCCCCGCCGATGAGGGAGTAGGACTCGCGAACCTGGCCCTTGTCGTCGGTGAGGACCAGGCCGCTGGCCACGCCGGCGGCCAGCGACTCCACCAGCTTCAGGTCCACGGGGAACCACAGGTGCAGGAAGCGGCCGTCCTTGGTCTTCTCGCGCTGGATCTGCCCCGGCCCGGCGTTGCTGTAGCGGGCGGCCGGGTGCGACCAGGAAACGCTGAAGAACCTGCTTTCCGGCCAGGCCCACCAGTTTTCGCCGGCGGGCTTGGCGCCGGCGGCCGGGGTGCGGGCGAACATCCAGCACGGCGCCCCCGGCTGTTCCACGTAGTTCAGGGCGCGGCCTTCTTCCCAGTCGGCCAGCACGGTGCACAGTCCGATGCCGTACAGGTCGCCCTTGGCCAACCAGACGTGCATCGTCGCCTCGCTCAGACTCCAGCCCTTGATCGGCTTGGTGTCGAAGGCCATCAGCAGGTTGTTGTTCTCGAAGCCCGACCAGTTCTGGTTCTGCATGATGGGCGTGGTCGGCCCGGTGCCGTTGCTGTAGCGCATCTTCCCCACCACCGAAGAGATGCCCACGTCGGCAGTGACGTGCAGCGTGGCCTTCCGTTCCTCAGCCGCCGCCGGGCCGGCAACCGCACACAGGATGACAAGATAAATCGCCTTTCGCCTCATGACCAGCTCCCGCAGCAAGAACTCGAAGCAGTCCGTACCGGCCCGGCCCCGCACCAGGCCTTCCCGTGTGGCAGGTTACGCGTTCCCGGCCCCGATTTCGAGCACATTCTCAGCGGCCGGCCCGCGATGCCGGCCTGCCTGCCAGCCTTCGCAGGGGGGCCTGGTCAGGAATCACCAAAATTCTCTTGACGGATCATAACGATTATGATATTCAGTGAGAAGTGGGGCCGCGGCGGTGAGAATGTGGCAGGCCGCGGCGGCCCGCGAACGATGCAACGCCCCGGCCGGCTCTGTCCCGGCCGCTGGCGGCACCGCAAGGAAAGGAGAGCAAGGTGGCAAAGAAAGCCAGGAAAAACAGCAAGCCCGGGAAGCAAGCACCTCGTTCGGCCAGCAGGGCGGCCAGGCCAAGGGCCAGGTCGAAGCCCGCCGCTCCGCCTCCGGCCGAAGGCGAGCTGCTGGACATGGAGGAGGCCATCGCCATGCTCAAGACCACCCGCCCCACCTTCTACCGCTGGCTGCGGACGGGCAAGGTCAAGGGCATGAAGGTCGGCCGGCAGTGGCGCTTCTACAAGGCCGACATCGAGCGCTTCCTTCGGGGGCAGGAGCCGAAGATCGAGCTGCCCACCGACATCGGCCCGCTGCTGGAGGGCCTGACCCAGCGGCTCAAAGACGCCGGCGGCGAAGACCCCTCCGCACCCGACGACCACCCGGTCCTGCGGACGGTGGCCGTTCTCATCGCCCTGGGCGTGCGGATGCGGGCCAGCGACATTCACGTGGAACCGTACGAGAAGACCGCCGTGGCCCGGCTGCGGGTGGACGGGGTGCTGCACAAGGTTGCGGAGTTCGACCTGCGCCTGCTGAAGCCCATCGCGGATCAGGCGAAGCGCATGGCCAACGTGGACGTGCACGAAAGACGCCTGCCCCAGGACGGACGCATCGGCATCGCCCTCCGGCAGGCCGGGGGCACCGCCGACCTGGACCTGCGGGTGAGCTTCCTGCCCGCCATCATGGGCGAGGCGATCACCGTGCGCATTCTTCGCAGGGACGAGGCCGCGCTTTCCCTGGACCGGATCGGCTATGCTGCGACCGACAGAGACAGGCTGCAGCGGGCCATCGAGAGCCCCTGGGGCCTGGTCGTCATAGCCGGGCCGACCGGCTGCGGCAAGAGCACGGTGCTGTACGCCTGCCTGAACCACCTGGTCCGCCCGGCCGTCAAGTGCATGAGCGCCGAGGACCCTGTCGAATACATGATTCCCGGCGTGGTCCAGGTGGGCATCAACGAGCAGATCGGCTTGACGTTCGAACGCGTGGTCCGCAGCTTCCTGCGCTCCGACCCCGACGTCATGCTGATCGGTGAGCTGCGAAATCCCGCCTGCCTCATGGTCGCCCTGCAGGCCGCCCTGACCGGGCACCTGGTCATGTCCACCCTGCACAGCGACTCCGCGGCCGGAACCCTAAAGCGAATGGTGGACATGGAGGCCCCGCCCTTCGTCATCGGCGACGCCACCCGGCTGGTCAGCGCCCAGCGGCTGGTTCGCTGCCTGTGCAGGAAATGCAGCGTTCCGACCGAGCCGCCGGCCGACCAGCTCGACCGGGCAGGGCAGCTCGCCCGCGACGGCGGGCTGGACTTCAGCGCACTGGGCCAGGGCTTCCGCAAGCCCATCGGCTGCGGCGAGTGCGGCCAGACCGGCTACCGCAGCAGGACGCTGATCGCCGAGATGCTGGAGATTACGCCTGAGATCGCCCAGGCCCTGCGGCGCGGGGCCGGCGTGGACGAGCTGCGGGCGATCGCGGTGGGGCAGGGGATGACGACCATGGCCGCCGACGGCGTCCGCCGCGCCGCCGAAGGCCAGACCACGCTCGATGAGGTCTTCCGCGTGCTCTCGCTGCGGTAGAGTCAGCAGCGCTGCCCGACCGACTGCAGCAGGGATGCAGGGCTACACGGGATGCTTCATCCAGGAGAAAAGCGATCCTGCGAATCCCCTGCATCCCTGTAAAGGTCTTTCGGTTTCGGGCCGGTCACCCGCGCATCTGGCGGAGGATGTGCCAGTAGGCGCCGCGGGCGCCCTTGGCAATGGCCTCGACCAGCGGGGTGTTGTCGTTGTAGTTGTAACTGGCATTAGGCTCGGCGGCCTGGTCAACTTCCTCGACCGGGGCGAAGAACCTTTCGTCCCCGGCGATCAGCTCCCGCACCAGCCCCGCCGGCCGGTCGCCCAGGGCCGCGGAGATGTAGAACGTCGGCCGGAAAAGATCCACCTTCCCCTCGTAGCGCCGCCGAATGGCGGGGTTGGCCTCCAGCGGCCCCTCGGCCGCGATCGCGTCGGCGACCGCCGTGCCGGGATACACCCGCACGCCCAGGGCGGCCCCGACGGCCTCGGGGCCGATCTGCTTCATGAACTCAACAGTCCCGGCGACGGTCTGCGGCGTCTCGCCGGGCCCGCCCAGCAGCAGGTCGAACATCACCGCCATGCCGTTGTCCCGGCACAGCCGCCGGGCCGAAGCCAAATCCTCCACCCGGTGGGGATGGCGGTAGCAGGCGAGCATCTCCGGGCAGGCCGAATCGCCGGTAAAGTCGATGCCCACGCAGCCGGCCTTTCGCATGGCCGCCGCCAGCGCCGCGTCGAAGGGGACGACGGCCATGTAGGTATACCAGCGGATTCGGCCACCCAGGCCGCGGCGGATGAGCTCCTCGCAAACGGCCGCGGCGTGCTCGTACGGAATATTGAACTCGCCGTCGCACAGGTGCAGCACGTCCACGCCCTGGGCCAGCAAGGCCTCGACCTCGTCGGCCACCTCCGCGGCGGCCCGCGGCCTCACCGTCCTGCCCTTGGCCAGCGGGTCGGCGCAGTACGTGCAGGGGCGCGGGCAGCCGCGCTTGGTCTCCACGCCCCCCTGCCCGCCCAGGCGGAAGTAGGCCGCGTTGTCCACCGCGTCACGGGCCGCCGGCAGCGACAGCCCTTCCGGCCAGGCCGGACCGTTGCTGATGAGCTTCCCGTCCTGCCGCCATATCAGTCCACGAACCTCCTGGAACCGGCGCTTTCCTTCAAGCTGCCGGTACAGCTCAACGATCGCGCCCTCCCCGTCGCCGTGGATGCCGAAGTCGGCGCCGGTGTATTCGACGATCCGCTGCGGCAGGATGGAGAATCCCACCCCGCCCAGCACGACGGGGGCGGCGGTCAGCCCATGAATGGTCTTGACCAGCTCCGCCAGGGGCGGCGCGAACCACTCGCCGCTGGGCCAGAAGGAGTCATCCAGGTTGCGGAAGGAAAGCCCCACCAGAAGCGGCTGGCGGGCGGCGAAGTATTCGCGCAGGGCCGCCTGCGGCTCGTCGGCCAGGGCCAGGTCGAGCAGGCGGGTCT
>LJUF01000297.1 GCA_001303665.1 Phycisphaerae bacterium SM23_33
AGATCGCCCGCGGCCATCGCGGACGGCCCGCCGTTACGAGCCAGCCCGCGTACAGCGCCCCCATGACCGCCAGGAAGTCCAGGCCGGCGAACGTGGCCCCCACCCACAACGGCTGGCCCGTGATGAGCTCGGCGCATCGACCGATTCCCTGCCCCACCAGATCACCCGCCAGCCACACCAGCGGGATGGACGTCCGCGCCTGCACGAACACGGCGAGCACCGCGATGCTCAAGGCGGCCAGCCGTAGGACAGACCTGGCGGAGCCCGACCAGCCTGTCGCGATGCCCGCCAGCAGGACGGCTGCCGCCAGGACGTTGACCGCCGGCGAACGCAACGCCGTCATCGCGATCGCCGCAATCACCGCCAGCGAAAGCCAGGCGATGGTCGCTACCGACCACTTGCGCCCACGACAGCCGGCTACGGCCGCGAAGCCAAGAAGAACCCACGTCAGGGCACCTCGAAGGGAGTGGGCGAGCAGGCCGGTGGAGCCCGCGGCCACCCACGCAGCCGCCAGGCCCCCGAGGGAACAGACAATCGCTGCCCACGGCACCCCGGGCGCGCGCGCGACTGGCTCCGACGAGTGATCGGAGCCAGGTCCAGCTTGCTGGGAGTCGGTACCCACGCGGCCCATCACGTCATCCTAGCACCGCCCGGCGCGAAGAAAAAGAGGCGGTCGGTCGATTCCGACCGCCCCTTCCTGGCGCCTCAGGGGAGGTCACTCCCCGTCAGATCACCCTATTGGGCATTGTTCCCGGGCGGGCAATTGGTCCCCGCAGCCGGGCAGTTCGTCACGACAGTCGGGCACGCGGTCTCGATGGCCGGACAGCGAGTCTCCTCGTCCGGGCAACGGGTGTACTGATGCGGGCACTTCGTGACATCGGTCCCCGGGGGACAGTTGGTGGGGATAGGCGGGCACGTTGTCGAGGCCCACGGGCACCACGTGTCGATCGGTGGACACGCCGTCCCGTTGGACGGGCACTGCGTTGGTTCCGCCGGACAGTGCGTCGGCTTGACCGGGCACTTCGTTCTCTCCGGGGGACAGCGCGTCTCGTCCGCCGGGCACTTGGTCCAGGCGGGCGGACACCTGGTCTCCTCAGCTGGGCAGAGGGTCGTCAGGATGGGACACTCCGTCCTCGCCGGCGGACACTTGGTGTCCACCGTGGTGCAGAACGTCTCCGCCGGCGGGCAAGATGTCCATTCCGGCGGACATTCCGTTGCCACCGCCGGACAGAGCGTCTCGCCCTCGGGACACTCTGTTTCGGTGATGGGACATTCGGTTTGGACCGCCGGGCACTTCGTCTCCTCTACCGGGCAGGTCGTATCCCCCTCGGGACAGCTCGTCTCAGCGACCGGGCATTCGGTCTCCTCCGGCGGGCAGTTAGTCTCGACGGGCGGACATTGCGTTTCCCCTTTGGGACACTCCGTCTCGATCGGCGGACACTCCGTCTCGACGAGCGGGCACTTCGTCTGCTCCAGCGGGCACGTCGTATCTACTTCGGGACAGCTCGTCTCCGCGACCGGGCATTCGGTCTCCTCCGGCGGGCAGCTAGTCTCCACGGGGGGACACTGCGTTTCCCCTTTGGGACACTCCGTCTCGATCGGCGGACATTCCGTCTCGACGACGGGACACTTGGTCTCCCTTGGTGGACACGCCGTGTCAACGTGCGGGCAGGCGGTCTCCACAACGGGACACCTCGTGCCCCACGGCGGGCACTTAGTCAACTCCAAGGGACACCTGGTCTCAGGCGCAGGGCACTCCGTTTGCACCGGCGGGCACTTGGTCGTCTCCGACGGGCACTTGGTGGGTTCCGGTTCCGCCGGACACTGCGTGGCGATCACCGGGCAGCTTGTGGGCACGGGGTCAACCGGGCATTTGGTCTCCCTAGGCGGGCACTGCGTTTCGACATGGGGGCAGAGGGTGGCGACCTCGGGGCACCTCGTGCCCAAGGGCGGGCACTTCGTCGATTCCGGTGGGCAGTACGTCTCTTTGTCGGCGCACCAGGTATCCTTCGGCGGGCACTGCGTTGGCTCCATCGGGCATTTGGTGTCGGCCGGCGGGCACGCTGTGCGCACGGGCGGGCAGGTGGTGTCCACGAGAGGGCATCGTGTCTCGGCCGGGGGGCACTTCGTCGGTGCCGGAGGGCACTTGGTGGTCTCAGGGGGGCACCAAGTCTCCCTGGTGGGACACTGGGTGAGTTCGGCCGGGCAGGTCGTTTGTGACGGTGGGCACCAGGTTTCCCCCGGAGGGCATTTGGTCGGGCTCACCGGGCAGTGGGTTTCCTTCTCCGGGCACGTCGTCCGGGCAGGCGGGCATTTCGTCGCGACCTCCGGGCAGAGGGTCTCGCGCTCCGGGCATATGGTGCTCTCCGGTGGGCATTTCGTCTGAATCGTCGGACATCGCGTCTGGATGGCTGGACAGTTGGTCAGTGCGACAGCATCAGCGGTCACCCTTCGGTTGGGCTTATCGCTGTCCTTGGCTGCCGAAGCCGTTGAGATGGTGCAGACCAGACATCCCACAGCCACCAGACACAACATACAGCGGAGTGATCTGCGATTCATGGCCATACTCCTTACTGCTAGGTCCCTCGCCAACTGGACTTACGAAGCGAACCACACGCCGGTCGAACGCATCCGGGCTTTGCACGCTGTTGACTCTGCAAGATGCTGATCTCGCTTTTGCATGTCGGCGACCTGAAGCGCCGTGGCAGGCGCGTCGGCCAGAACATCCGGGTCACCGCAATTGTTCATCAACCCCGGACTTCTGACAATAGGGGTTTTCCCGCATGTGCGGGAATTGCGGCCTGTGCCGTCTGGCCGGGGGGATGGGCCCGGCGCAACCGGACGCGGCCCGGCGTGCCGATCGCGGGGACACGAGAGGGTGAAGGGAGGGCCGGGCCGAATCGCGGGGACGGCACCAGACGCCGCTCAGCACGGGGCGCGGGCGTTGACCGCTCAGCCGGTCGGCCGTATCATTAACAGTACGTCGTGGTCGGCCTGGAGCCTGGCTTGCGAGTTGCGGCCCCGGCTTCGCCGGCGCACACGAGCTTTCCATCCAACGGAGGGGTGGAATGGCCGAAGTGAGCCCTATTTCGCCATGCTGGGATGCCCTGGAGCGGCGCATTCTCCTTTCCTCGCCTCCGGCGGCCGTCGCTGACACGTTCGAGGCGGAGGAGGATACGCTGCTGGTGGTTGCGGCGCCCGGTGTGCTGGGCAACGACACGGACGACGACGGCGACCCCCTCGCCGCCGTGCTGGTGAGCGGCCCCGACCACGGGGAGCTGACGCTGGACGCCGACGGCTCGTTCACCTACATGCCGGCTGCCGCCTTCAACGACTCCGACAGCTTCACCTACTTCGCCAACGACGGCCAGTACGACTCGAACGCCGCTGCGGTGACGATTCACGTCGCCCCCGCAGGGCTCGTCAAGGACGTCTACGGCGGCCCCGGCGGCGCGACACCCACGGGCTTCGTCTCTATCGGCGGGGTCGTCTACTTCAGCGCTGAAGACGCCGACCACGGCCGCGAGCTGTGGAAAAGCGACGGCACCGACGTCGGCACGGTGATGGTCAAGGACATCAACCCGGACGCCGCAAGCTCGCAGCCGGACTTCCTGACCAACGTGAACGGGACGCTCTTCTTCGCGGCCGACGACGGCACCCACGGAGTGGAGCTCTGGAAGAGCGACGGGACCGAGCCGGGAACGGTGATGGTCAAGGACATCCAACCGGACGCGGCGGGCTCCTGGCCGAACGTCCTGACGGCCCTGAACGGGACGCTCTTCTTCGCCGCCGACGACGGAACGCACGGCGAGGAGCTCTGGAAGAGCGACGGCAGCGAAGCCAACACGGTGATGGTCAAGGACATCGACCCCGACGCCGAATCCTCCTATCCGGATGAGCTGACGGTCGTGGGCGGGACGCTGTTCTTCATCGCCGACGACGGCACCTGCGGGCAGGAGCTGTGGAAGAGCGACGGCAGCGAAGCCAACACGGTCCTGGTCAAAGACATCTACGCCGGCGACCAGCAATCCGAGCCCTGCTTCCTGACGAACCTCAACGGCACACTGGTTTTCAACGCCAACGACGGTACCCACGGCTGGGAGCTGTGGAAGAGCAACGGGACCGGCGCCGGCACCGTGCTGGTCAAGGACATCTTCCCGGATTCGGGCAGTTCTGATCCGGACTCGCTGGCCGCCGTGGGCGGGGCAGTCTTCTTCTGCGCCGACGACTGAACGAACGGCTGGGAGCTGTGGAGGACGGCACCCACGGCTGGGAGCTGTGGAAGTCCGACGGCACCGAGGCCGGCACCGTGCTGGTCAAGGACATCCTCCCCGGCAGCGGGTCTGCGGACCCCTTCCCCCTGACCGGCGTGAACGGGATGCTGTACTTCACGGCCGACGACGGCGTCCACGGCCGGGAGCTGTGGCGGTCCGACGGCAGCGAAGCCGGCACCGGGATGGACGCCGACATCGATCCCGGCGGCACAGGCGCGTATCCGGTAGGCCTGACCGAGGGGGCGGGCACGCTGTGGTTCAACGCCGACGACGGCCAAGTCGGCCGGGAGCTCTGGCGCCGCATCCCCCCGCTGACCCTGCCCGAGCCCCAGGGCCTTGGCGCCCACGAGCGGGGCCAGATCTACCCCCTCGGCTGGATCGGGGGCGACCCGGGCACGTTGGTGGACGTGTTGAACTACGGGCCGACCGGCTGGGCGCACCTTGCCGACGACGCGCCCGTGGAGGATTTCGTCCACAACTGGGACACGGCCGCCGCACCGCTGGGTTGGCACTGCTTCGTTGCGGTCGGCGTGCGCAGCGGCCGCTCCATCCTGGCCAACAGCCCCGGCTGGATCGAGCTGGTCGAGCCGGCTGGCGCTGGCGCGGCGGCGGGCGCAGCGCCGGCCGGCACCGTCCACCTGACGGACCTGAGCCCCACCGGCGCGACTACGGCAGCGGAGAGCACCCTTTCCTCGGGTGCGCCCGAAACAAGCAGCCCCGGCCGGAAGGCCGGGGTTCGGTTGCTTCGAACGCCCACAGAGGCCCGAACCCCCGGCCTTCCGGCCGGGGCTATGATCCCCAAGCCCACCGCGTCGCATCCGTTCTGCCGCTCCTTGACCGGCACCGGGCCGGCAATCGGCCCGCTCGAGATGCTTCTTGCCGGTACAGACCCCCGGTTGGACTCGCTTGAGCCGGCCTAGCCGCGCGGCAGCAGTCGCTTTGATGCCGATTCGCGCA
>LJUF01000028.1:0-2849 GCA_001303665.1 Phycisphaerae bacterium SM23_33
CCCTGATCCAGTGCGGCCAGAAGGGCATCAAGGCCGCCATCATCATCTCGGCCGGCTTCCGCGAGGTCGGCCCGGCCGGGGCGCAGCGCGAGCAGCGCGTCAAGGAGATCTGCGCCGAGTACGGCATCTCCCTGGTCGGCCCCAACTGCCTGGGCGTGATTAACACCGACCCCAAGACCATGCTGAACGCCTCCTTCGCCCGCAAGATGCCCGCCCGCGGCCGCATCGCCTTCCTGAGCCAGTCCGGGGCCCTGTGCACGGCCGTGCTGGACTACGCCCGCGGCAAGGCCATCGGCTTCTCCAAGTTCGTCAGCTTCGGCAACAAGGCCGGCGTCACCGAGATCGAACTGCTGGACTATCTCCACCGCGACGACCAGACCGACGTCATCCTGCTGTACCTGGAGGAGCTCCGTCACGGCCGGGCGCTCATCGACGCCGCCCGCCGGATCACCCGCGGGGATAACCCCAAGCCGATCCTGGCCATCAAGGCCGGCCGGACGCCCCAGGGCGCCGACGCGGCCTCCAGTCACACCGGCTCCCTGGCGGCCGAGGA
The DNA here is from genome assembly GCA_001303665.1 of Phycisphaerae bacterium SM23_33. Lineage (GTDB taxonomy): Bacteria > Planctomycetota > Phycisphaerae > SM23-33 > SM23-33 > SM23-33. The sequence continues at coordinate 554 of LJUF01000028.1, forward strand.
CGCCATCTGCGAGGCCGTCTTCCGCGAGGCCGGCATCGTCCGCGCCCAGGGCATCGAGGAGCTGTTCGACACCGCCATCATGCTCACCTACCAGCCCATGCCGGCCCGCGACCGGCTGGCCATCGTCACTAATGCCGGCGGGCCGGGGGTCATGGCCACCGACGCCGCCGTCCGGGCCGGGCTCCAGATGGCGCAATTTAAGCCCCAAACCACCAAAAAGCTCATGGCTTCCCTGCCGGCGGCCGCCAACGTCAAGAACCCCGTGGACGTCATCGGCGACGCCCGGGCCGACCGCTACACCGCCGCCCTCCAGGCCGTCCTGGACGACCCCAACGTGGACCAGGTGCTGGTCATCCTCACCCCCCAGTCCATGACGGACATCGAGGACATCGCCCGCGGCGTCTGCCGCGTCCAGCAAAAGGCCAACAAGCCCATCGCCTGCTCCTTCATGGGGGCCTCCGACGTCGCCCCCGGCGTGGACATCCTCCAGGCCGCTCACATCCCTCATTACATCCTGCCCGAGTGGGCCTGCCAGGCCATGGCCGATGTCCAGACCGTCCGCCGCTGGCGCCAGCAGCCGCTGGACCAGGACCAGGGGCTGTCGCTGCCGGTCGATCGCGACGCCGCCGCACGCATCCTGGACCCCCTGCCGGGCGGCTACCTCCGCGAGGACCAGGCCCTGGCGGTGCTGGAGACCTACGGCTTCCCCGTCCCCCAGTACAGGCTGTGCGGCGACGCCGACGAGGCCGCCCACTTCGCCGAGCAGATCGGCTATCCCGTCGTCCTCCGCGTGGTCAGCCCGCAGATCGTGCACAAGTTCGACGTCAAGGGCGTGAGGCTGAACCTGACGGACGCCCAGGCCGTCAAAGATGCCTACCGCCAGATGACCGAACACGTCGCCCGGGCCCTGCCCCAGGCTCACATCGTCGGCGTCATCTGCCGGCGGATGATCCCCGCCGGGCACGAGCTCATCCTCGGGGTCAAGCGCGACGCCGTCTTCGGTCCGACACTGATGTTCGGCCTGGGCGGGCTGTTCGTCGAGACCTTCAAGGACGTGACCTTCGCCCTGGCGCCCATCGACGCCTCGGCGGCCGGGCGGATGCTGCGCGAGGTCAAGGCCTACCGGCTGCTGACCGGCGCCCGCGGCACGCCGCCGGCAGACGTGCCCCAGATCGAACAGTGCCTGCTGCGGCTCAGCCGGCTGGTGACCGACTTCCCCCGCATCACCGAACTGGACATCAACCCGCTGATCGTCGGCCCGGCCGAGCGCGGCGCCGCCGTGGCCGACGTGCGGATCCGAATCAGCGACTGAAGTTCCTTCGAGCCGTTTTCTGGAGGCTGCTGATGGACAAAAAGGAAATCGAACAGCGGATCGTCAAGGTGGTCTGCAACGTGCTCAGCGTCGAGCCGGACCTGGTCAAGCCCGACAGCAACTTCGTGTTCGACCTCGGGGCCGAGAGCACCCAGTCGGTCCAGCTGGTGGCCGCCTTCGAGGAGGAATTCGACATCGAGATGGACGGCGAGGCGGCCCTGGCCGTCGAGACCGTCGGCGGAGCTGCGGACTTCATCGAGAAGTACGTCAACAAGTAAACCGGAGAAACGGAGCGGCGCCCCCGGGAGGGGCCGACGACGTCGCTGGTCAGTGGGCGCCGGCGCAAGGTCTCAGACCTCGACAGGCTGCCGAAAAGTGCGACTGGCAGCCCGCGGTGGCACGTCTGTTCGGCAGTTTCCCTTGACTTCCTTCTGCGGCCGGGCCTATCATAGTCTTTGGCATCAAGAGTGCGCGAGGGTCCTGGCCCGAAGACCGCACGGCAACCTGTCCCGATGCTGTCGGTCGGGGTAAGGTGCCACTGCCAGCGAGGCCACCCAGGCGCGACGGCGTGCGTGGCCTCCCCGCAAGGGAATGATGCGGTCGGGAGCCCGCTCCAGGGCGGGCGACCCGGCAATCGCGGCCTCTCCTTGCGAGAGGTTCTTTTTTATCTTCCCTTCCGCGGCTTGGCCTTCACGCACTTCGCCACCTGGCCCAGAGGTTCGGCACGGCGGGCTGCCGACGCCAACGGCTCGGGGCCGCCCGCGAGAAGGCTTTGCATTGGAAGGGAAAGACAATGAGTGAGAAGGAAAGGCATCGGCTGGGCACCAAGGCCCTGCACGCCGGCCAGCAGCCCGACCCCACCACGGGCGCCCGGGCGGTGCCCATCTACGCCACGGCGGCCTACAGCTTCAAGAGCACCGAGCACGCGGCCGACCTGTTCGCGCTGAGGGAATTCGGCAACATCTACTCCCGGCTGATGAACCC
>LJUF01000028.1:2859-18172 GCA_001303665.1 Phycisphaerae bacterium SM23_33
CCGCCGTACTGACCATCACACACGCCGGGCAGAACTTCATCTCTTCCACCAGCCTCTACGGCGGCACCTGGACGCTGTTCACGCAGACCTTCAAGAAGCTCAACGTCCAGGTGAGGTTCTTCGACCCGGACCACCCCGAGCGGATCGCGGAGCTTGCCGACCAGAACACCCGCTGCGTTTACCTGGAGAGCGTCGGCAACCCCAAAAACGACGTGCCGGACTTCCGCAAGATCGCCGACGTATCCCACGCCCGCGGCCTGCCGGTTCTGTGCGACAATACCGTGACCACCCCGGTGCTGCTGCGCCCCGTCGAGCACGGCGTTGATGTCGTGATCTACTCGACGACGAAGTACATCGGCGGCCACGGCGTGCACATCGGCGGGGCCATCGTGGACAGCGGCAACTTCCCCTGGGCCGAGCAGCCCCAAAAGTGGCCGGAGCTCTGCGCGCCCGACGACGCCTATCACGGCGTGGTCTTCACCGAGGCCCTCAAGCCGGTCGGGAACATCGCCTACATCGTGCACATCCGCACGCACCTGCTGCGGGACATGGGCGGGTGCATGAGCCCGTTCGCGGCCTTCCTGTTCCTTCTGGGGTTGGAGACGCTGCACTTGCGGATGCCCGCCCACTGCCGCAACGCCCAGCAGGTGGCCGAGTGGCTCAGCGGGCATGCCTGCGTGGAGTGGGTGAACTATCCCGGCCTGCCGGGCCACCCCCACCACGCCAACGCCAGGAAGTACCTGCCCGACGGGTGCGGCGCCATCATCGGCTTCGGCATCAAGGGCGGCCGGGAAGCCGGCGTGAAGTTCATCAACTCCGTCCGGCTGGCCAGCCACCTGGCCAACATCGGCGACGCCAAGACGCTGGTGATCCACCCGGCCTCCACGACGCACCAGCAATTGACCGAGCAGGAGCAGCGGGCCACCGGCGTCACGCCCGAGTACGTCCGGCTGTGCGTGGGCATCGAGGACGTCAAGGACATCACCGAGGATCTGGACCAGGCATTGAAAGCTTCGCAAAGGTAGCCTGCGGCGGCGACATGGTGAGGCGATGAAAGAAGATTTGCTCCAGAGCAGCGACAGTCTCCGCAGCGCGTCGCCGCTGAAGCACGTGCAGCACGCGACGTTCCAGGAGCCGCTGGCGCTGGAGCGCGGCGGTCGGCTGGACCGGGTGCAGGTGGCGTACGAGACTCACGGGCAACTGAACCAGGCGGCCGACAACGCCGTCCTCATCTGCCACGCCCTCAGCGGCGACTCGCACGTAGCCGGCCACGATGAGACCGACGACCCCGGCTGGTGGGAGATACTCGTCGGGCCGGACAAGTACCTCGACACCAACCGCTACTTCGTCATCTGCCCGAACCTGCTGGGCGGCTGCCGCGGCACGACCGGGCCCAACAGCCCCGATCCGGCTACCGGTCGGCCGTACGGGCCGGACTTCCCCGAGATCACCATCGCCGACATCGTCGAGGCGCAGCGCCGGCTGCTGGACCATCTGGGCATCCAGAGGCTGCTGGGCGTCATCGGCGGCTCCATGGGCGGCATGCAGGTGCTGCACTGGGCGACGGCCCACCCCGATCGCGTCCGGGCCGCCATCCCCATCGCCGCCGCCCCGCGCCTGACCAGCCAGGGACTGGCCTTCGACGTCATCGGGCGGAACGCCATCACCCACGACCCCAACTTCCGCGGCGGGCATTACTACGACGTGCAAGCCGGGCTCACCCACGGCGTCTTCACCCCGGCCTTCCCCGTCGGCGGGCTGGCCATCGCCCGCATGATCGGCCACATCAGCTACCTCTCCCGCCAGGCCATGAGGAACAAGTTCAGCCACGACCGCAACCGCCCGCGCCAGGTCCGCAGCCAATTCGAGAAGGACACCTCCGTAGCCAGCTACTTGGCCTACCAGGGCGACAAGTTCGTCGAACGCTTCGACGCCAACAGCTACATCCTCATCAGCCGGGCCATGGACGGGTTCGACCTGGGCGAGGGCCGGCAGCTGGCGGCCAACCTCGCCCCCGCCCGCTGCCGCTGGCTGGTCATCAGCTTCACCAACGACTGGCTTTTCCCGCCGGACCAGTCGCGCCAGATCGTGGACGCCCTGCTGGCCGGCGGCAAGGGCGTGTCCTACTGCAACGTCCGCAGCGGCTGCGGGCACGACGCCTTCCTGTTGGAAGAGGACCTGGAGGCGTACGGCAGGCTGATCGGTGACTTCCTCAACCAGACCCACGCCGGCGGCCTGACGGAGGAAGAGCCCGAGGAGGACGCCGGGGGGCGGATCGAGCACCCCGACACGAGCATCTTCCACGGCCGGCGGCTGGACTACGACCTGCTGGAGCGGGTACTGAGGGAGCAGGGCGCGGGGACGGAATCCAGCGTGCTGGACCTGGGCTGCGGCGGCGGGCAGATGCTGCTGCGGCTGAAGCGGCAGGGCTGGCGGCGGCTGCAAGGGCTGGAGATCGACCAGGCGGCGGTGCTGAGCTGCGTTCGGCGTGGCATCGACGCCATCCACACCGACCTGAACGACGGCCTGCCGCAGTTCGCGGACAAGCAGTTCGACTTCGTGCTGCTGTCGCGGACCCTCCAGGCCGTCGTGGACGTCCAGGGCGTCGTGGAAGACATGCTCCGCGTGGGCCGGCGGTGCGTCGTGTCCTTCCCCAACTTCGGGTTTGAGCCCCTGCGGCGAATGCTCAGCCATCAGGGCCGGGCGCCCGAGGCCGGCGTGCTCAAGCACAAGTGGTACAACACCCCCAACATCCGCTTCTTCACCATCGCCGATTTCCAGGACTTCTGCCGCGAGAAAGGCGCCGTGGTGCATGAGATGGTGGCCTTGAACACCGAGACCCACCGGGAGGTCACCAAAGACGCCAACCGCAACGCCGACCTGGCCATCTTCGTCATCAGCCGACCGTGACCGCAAAGCGCCGCCGGCCGGGGAACCGCGCATCCGGCTAGAAAGCGTGTTTCTGGCTGCGCCGGAAGGCCCGGCAGAATGCGCTTTTCTCCCTGCCCCTGCCGGGCTTGGCGCCGTGGTTGGCGCGCTTGCTGCGCCACGCCAGCTTTGCGTTCTTCTTTTTGTGGGCCATCGATTCTTACTCTCGAATCCGGCATACGGCCGTCCGGCAACCGGCACGCCCGGAGAAGGCGGACATTCTAACCGGAATCGTCAGGCCGTCAATTACCGTTTTGACGCCGCGGCCAGACCCTCCAGAAGTCCCGACAGCCGCGCCCGGGCAACGTCGCGGTGGCCGGCATCGAGGGCCTCGGCGGCAAGTGAAAGGAGCCGCCCCTGGCGGTCGGTGAAGGCCATGGCCGCCGAAGGATCGAAGTCGGCGAAGCCCAGTCGGTGGCGGATGGCCCGGCGAAGGGCGTCCAGGCCGGCCAGCGTGCGGCCGGAGACGGCCAGATCGCAGCCCCCGGCCGGCTCGACGAGGTCGCACTTGCCGGCGACGTTGAGGACGTTGGCGGCCTGGCGGATGCGCCGCAGCAGCTCGGCGTGTTCGGGCGCCTCCCCCACCGACAGGCAGACGACCAGGTCGGCCGACTCGACGCGTGCCCACGCCCGCCGGACGGCCTCGGCGTCGATGCCGTCGGCGGCGGCCCACAGCCCGGCCGTGTCGGTCAGCCAGATGCCCACCCCCTCGGCGTCGGCCAGGCAGCGAACCCAGTCGCGGGTGGTGCCGGGGGTATCGGAAACGATGGAGATGTTGCGCCCCACCAGGGCGTTGGCCAGGGCGCTCTTGCCCACGTTGGGCGGGCCGGTGATGACGACCTCCGCCGGCGTCAGCAGCCGGCGCATCAGCGGAAGCGCCCCCGCCGCGGCGCGCAGGGCTTTTGCCCCGGGCCGGGGCGAGGACGCCAACTGCGAAAGCCCCGCCGACCACTGTGCGGTGACGGCGGCGGCGGCCAGCGGCGTGGCGGCCGAGCGCAGGGCGCTGAGCATCTCGCGGGCGACGGCGGGATTCTCCCACCGCCGGCTGGGGACGGCGAAGGTCGAGTCCTGGCCGGCGGCCGGGACGATCCGGGCCCCGCATTCGCGCAGCAGCGTGAGAACCTTCCTGGCCACGTGCGGCCCGGCGTGAATGTTGATTTCGGTCGCCTGGCCGTCGCCGAGCAGGGCGACGACGGCCTCGTCCAGCACCTCCTCGCCGCGGACGATGCGGCCCAGGGACAGCCGGCCCGGCGCCGGTGCCTGGCCGCGTGGGCGAAAGACCCTTGCCAGGATTGCCTGCGCCTGCGGGCCGGCCAGGATGATGACGGCGATGCCGCCGCGGGCCGGCGCGGTCACCAGGGTGGCGGTGGCGGCCCCAGCCGGTAGCTCGCCGGCGGGCTTGCCGGTTGTGGTTTCGGCGCTCACGGTTCGACGGAGCGGCACTGGTGGTAGGCCAGGGCAATGCCCATCAGGCACAGCTCGGGCACGATGGCGTGGACGATGTCGTAGCCGCCGCCCACCAACTCGGCGTCTCCGCCGGTGAGGATCAGTGGCGGCCAGCGGCCCAGCTCGGTGGCGTAGGCCTCGGTCAGCTCCCGCAGTGCCCCGCGGGCGCCGTACACCAGCCCGCCGATGATGGCCCGGCGGGTGTCGGTGCCGAAGACCCAGTCCGGCCGCTCCAGGGCCACCCGGGGCAAGTAGGCGGTGTGGCGGGCCAGCCCCTCCGCGCCGATGGCCAGTCCCGGCAGAATGGCCCCGCCCAGGAAAACGCCGTCGTCGCTGACGCAGTCAATGGTGATGGCGGTGCCGAAATCAGCCACCACGCAGGCCGATTGGAGACGGTGATAGGCCATGGCCGCCGAGCACAGCCGGTCGGTGCCGATCCGCTCCGGCTCCGGCAGAAGGGTCTCGATTGGCAGCGGCAGGTCGGAACCCACCACCAGGACGTTCTGGTGCAGTCTTTCGCCGGCGGCCGCCGTCACCACCTGGAGGACGGCCGGGTTCACCGAGGAGGCCACCACGGCCTTGGGCGAGTCCATCTCCCGCCAGATGTTCGCCAGGGCGTCGCCCAGGGCGTCCGGGCCGGCCTCGGACATGCGGCGGACGGACGAGGCCCTCTCATCAATCACGCAGCCCATCGCGATCCGCGAGTTGCCGACGTCCACCGCCAGGATGGCCTTGGCCCGGGGTATGGCTTGGCTCCTTCATCTTTTCACAGTTCGCCGCGACCGGCCGGCGATTCAAGCCGGCTCTCTGAGGATACCCGCCGGCTACGGGTTCAGCACCTGCCAAATGCGTTCGGTCAAGGCCTCGAGGCCGGCTCCGGTAACGGCCGAGGTGGCGATGACCTCCCGGCCGAGGGCCTGGGCGAATTCCCGCAGGCTGTCCTGGCTGCCGGTCAGGTCCATCTTGTTGGCCACGACAATCTGCGGCTTCTCGGCCAGGGCGGGCGAGTACTTCCGCAGCTCCTCGTTGACAACGTGATAATGCCGGATGGGGTCGCCGTCCAGAGGACGGATGTCCACCATGTGCACCACCAGCCGCGTGCGCTCGATGTGTCGCAGGAAGGCGTCGCCCAGCCCGACCCCGCGGTGGGCGCCCTCGATCAGCCCGGGGAGGTCGGCCAGCACGAACCGGCGCTCGCCGGGCAACTGGACGATGCCCAGCACCGGCTCCAGCGTGGTGAAGGGATAGGCCGCTACCTTCGGCCGGGCCGCCGACAGCCGCCGAAGCAGCGTGCTCTTGCCGGCGTTGGGCCGGCCGACAAGCCCCACGTCGGCGATGAGCTTCAGCTCCAGGTGCAGCCGGCGTTTCTGCCCCGGCTCGCCGGGGGTGGCCTGCCTGGGCGCCTGCTGGGTGGGCGAGGCGAAGTGGGCGTTGCCCCAGCCGCCGCGGCCGCCGCCGGCCACGCACACCCGCTCGCCGGGATGTACCAGGTCCTTCAAGAGGACGTCGTGGTCGGCGTCGCGGATGACCGTGCCGGGCGGCAGGGGGATGGAGGCATCCCTGCCGTTGCGTCCGTGCTGGTTCTTTCCCCGGCCGTTGCCGCCGCGCTCGCCCCGCCAGTGGTGCGTGCCGGCCAGGTGCATGAGCGTGTTCACGGACGGGTCGGCCAGGCAGTAGACGCTGCCGCCGCGGCCGCCGTCACCGCCGTCCGGCCCGCCGTAGGGGACGAACCTTTCGCGGCGGAAGGAAACGCAGCCGTTGCCGCCGTCGCCGCCGAAGACAAGGATCTCCGCTTCGTCAATGAACACGGCTTGCGCTCACGAAAAGAGGATGGCAGGGCTGTCATCCCCAGGCATCGCAAAACGCCTCCAAACGGCGTCGAGCCGCGTCTGGAGGCGCACCTGTAGCCGGCCGCACTATCCCTATACGCTCTGCGAGTTGACAGCCCGTCAGATGATGTCCACGTATCGGCCGCGAAAACGGACCTGCCCGTCCTTCAGTGCGAAGAGGGTGTGATCCCGGCCGATTCCCACGTTGGAGCCGGGCCGGAACGGCGTGCCGCATTGGCGAACGATAATCGTGCCGGCCGAGATGACCTGGCCGCCAAAGCACTTCATTCCGCGGTGCTGGGCGTTGGAGTCGCGCCCGTTCCGCGTCGAGCCTTGTCCCTTTTTATGTGCCATTGCCTACCTCAATTCATCGTCAGATTCCGGCCGGATCCTTGGCTACTTCACAAGCATACGCCCGTCGGCTCGGGCTGTCAAGCCCGGCGCCCGCTCCGGGCGCGGCCCGGCGGCATTACCGCATCACCCACTCCTTTTTCAGCGGGGCGGGAACGGTTCGAGGCCGGGCCGCCGCCTCGCCGGGAATGGCGTAGCTCAGGCGCAGCGTCTTGAGGAGCGTGATCTCGGTCTTGGTGACCTTCTTGGGCTTGCCGTTCTCGTCCTCTTCCGTCACCTCAATGGGCGAAGGAAGCTTCACCTTGGCCCGCTCGCCGCTGAGCCCGCCGATGAAGACGTCGAACTTGCGGGCCGCCGGGTCGAAATTCGGCCACATGGCCACGCCGTCCTTGGCGTTGTCCTCGCCCTGGAGTATCCGGCCTGTAATCCGGCCGAGGTCCATCAGCAGCGGGTTGTTGTGCCGCTTCTCGACGGCCTCGAAGACCCCCGTGGGCACCCCCTGCCCGGAACGCAGCACCTGGCCGGTGTCGGTGTACAGGACGAAGTCAGGCACAAAGACCTGGTCCGCCCCCGTCCGGTTGGTGATGGTGTAGAGGACGTACCAGAAGGTCTTGGGCTGCTTCTGGCCGGGCAGGACCAGAGTGATGGAGCAGATGTCCTGGTACTCAAATTCCAACTCCCAGCTCACGGGGACCGCGCTGGGCTTGGGCGGCGGGTCACTGTGGGCGCCGACGGCCATCGCCAGAGCCGCACACGCTGCCAGGATCGCGACCTGATACCTCATGGCAAGACTCCTCAGCGGCCGCAGGCCCGCCGGGCGCGGCGCTGCGGTTCGCCTCACGCCGGTAAGCTACGACAACGGCCGGGCGGTGTCAACGCCTGTCCAAGCGACCTTCAGGAAGGTTTGGGCAGGGAGAAGCCCTGCGGTCCAAGGCGCGCGAGACGCCGGAGCAGACGAACGCCCCTGACTGCCGCGAACTTCGCGCCTGCCTGCCCTGCCTCACGGGCAGGGGGGCGGGCGGACATGCCGATTGCACCCGGCTGGCGGAAACGTACCATATCAGCCATGCTGCGAATTGAACCGGTCCGCCCGCGCGACCTCGAGCGTGCGGTGGCTGTGCTGGTCGGCGACCGAGACCCGGCCGGGCGGACCGCGGGCTTTCTCACGCTGCTGTCGGGCCCTGAGGCCTCGCGCTGCAATCTCTGGTGGGTCCGCAGTCTCCGCCGGGCCGCGGCCGCTGCCATGACCGTCCGCAATCCCGGGCAAAGCGCGAGCGTCTTCCACTCCCCGCCCCGCGGGGCCGCGACCGTCAAGATACTCACCCGCCTGCTGAGGGAGCTCACCCAGGCCACCCTGCAGGGCGGGGCTGCCTTCGTCCAGGCGCTGCTCCGGCCGGACGCACAGGCCGACGCCCAGGCCTACCTGCAAGCCGGCTACGAATTCATCGCCAACCTGATCTATCTCCGCAGGGGCGTGGCAGGGGCGGCCGAAGAGGAATCCGGCGAGCTGACGTGGACGGTGCTCCGCGAAAGCAGCGAAGAGGAATTGGCCCGCGTCATCGCCGACACGTACGTGGATTCTCTGGACTGCCCCGGGCTGTTGGGGGTCCGCCGGATGGAAGACGTCATTGCCGGCCACAAGTCCAACGGCATTCTCCGGCCGGACGCCTGGTTCCTGCCCTCGGTAAAGGGCCAGACCGTCGGCTGTGTGCTGGTCAACGACTCGGCGGGGCGGAACGATGAATCGGAGATCGTGTATCTCGGCGTGCGTCCTGCCTGGCGTGGGCGCGGCTTCGGGCGGGCGATGGTTCGACACGCGCTGGCCCACGCGGCCGGGCGAAGGCGCGGCCAAATGTGCCTGGCAGTGGACGCCGCGAACACGCCGGCGGTGCGGCTTTACCGAAGCGAAGGCTTCCGCGAAGTGGACAGGAAGGACGTGTACGTGAGGCTGTCCGGCGGCGGAATGGCAGGCGGAAACTGAGGCCAACCCGACCCGACAGGCCGCTTCGTGGAGGGATTGTGAATAACTCGTGGAAGAAAAAAACTTTCGCTCGCCAAGTTTCCCGTCCGCCTAGCCTTGCCTGCGTGTGCATAACAAATCCGCCAAATATCGCGTTGACCAAACCTTAATTCATGCTTAAAGTCCGCAGGTCGGCTGAAATTGCTGTTCGACCGAGCCCGGTAAGTGGGCCTCCAGCTTTTGGGTGGGCATGAAGGGCGGGTAAGGCCGACACCCCCTCGAAAGAGAAGGACCGAAGATGAGCCACGCAGGGAGTGTATGCGCGCAGCCAAGCCCCGCAAAGGCGATCCTCGCCGCCATTCGCCGGCGCATCGGCAGCCAGAAGTTCAATGCCTGGTTCAAGCACGGAACCCTGGTGTCGCTGGCCGATGGGCACCTCAAGGTGGGCGCGGCGAATCCTTTCATCGCCGGCTGGATCGAAAGACATTTCGCCGACGAGCTGACTGCCGCCGCCGCCGACGTCACCGGCCAGAAGCCGCAGCTGATCGTCAACGTGGACCCGGAACTGAGCGGCCGCCTGCGAAAGGACCAGCTGGACGCACAGGCGATGCTCGTGGCCCGCGGCACGGCCGGAAGCACGCGCGCCCGGCCGCGGCCCGCCACCGCCCTGCGGCACAGGCTGGAGGACTTTGTCGTCGGCAGGTCCAACCGGCTGGCGTATTCGGCTGCGATGGAGATGGCCAGCGGCGGCAAGGCCCACTTCAACCCGCTGTTCATCCACGGCAGCTGCGGCGTCGGCAAGACCCACCTGCTGCAGGGCATCTGCAACGCCGTCGCCGAGCTGCGCTGTCCGCGCGGGGCCTTTGCCTGGAAATACACCACCGCCGAGCAGTTCACCAACGATTTCGTCCAGGCCATCCGCCGCAAACGGGTCGAGGAATTCCGCAGCACGTACCGCCGCCTGGACGTCCTGGCAATCGACGACGTGCACTTCCTGGCCGCCAAGAAGGCCACCCAGGAGGAATTTCTACATACCTTCAACACCATCGAGGGGGCGGGCAAACAGGTGGTGATGGCCTCCGACGCCCACCCCCGCCTGCTGGGCCAGCTCACCGAGCAGCTGGTCAGCCGCTTCCTGTCCGGAATGGTCGTGCGGATCGACCCGCCCGACCGCGCCACGCGGCTGCAGATCCTGGAAAAGGTCGCACACCGCCTGAAATTGTCGGCCCCCAAGGACGTGCTGGACTACCTGGCCCTGCACATCCAGGGCTCGGTCCGGGAGCTGGAAGGAGCACTGGTCAAGCTGACGGCGCTGGCGGGACTGTCCAAGGAGCCCGTCTCGCTGCAACTGGCCCGGGACGCCCTGGCCGACCACTTGGTGCAGACCCACGGCGCCGTGACGCTGGGCGACATCGAAACCGTGGTGGCGGCCTTTTTCGGCATCACCCCGGCCGACCTGCACTCCACCCGGCGGACCCACACCGTCAGCTTCGCCCGCGCCATCGCCATGTACCTGGCACGCCGCCACACCCGCATGAGCTTCCCCGAGATCGGGCGCTTCATGGGCAAGAACCACTCCTCGGCCGTGCTGGCCGTGCAGCGGGTGGAGAAGATGCTCGCCCAGAACGCCCAGTGCCGATGGATGACGCCCGCCGGTCTCAGGTCCATGCCGGCCAAGGCCTTGCTGGACCTGCTGACCGAGCAGGTTGCCTGACGCGCCGGACGGCGCCGGCGTGTTCGTGCCTGCCAGGGAGGGGCGCCCGGGCAGGGGAATATTCTCCTGCCCGGGCGCCGATGTTGAGCCCGCCGCAGCCCCGTCCCCGCTGCCACACCTAGAATGTAACGTGCAGCTAACCATGGACGTAGCCTTGCAGACCTGCCGCGTCTTCTCGATGGCGGCGCCCTTCCTGCTGCTGGGCTTTGCCCTGGCCGGCGTGGCCCACCTGCTGCTGCCCGCCGAGCGGGCGCGGCGGTGGCTGGGGCGGCCCGGCTGGGGCGGCGTGCTGAAGGCGTCGCTGCTGGGCCTGCCCCTGCCGCTGTGCAGTTGCAGCGTGATTCCGGTGGCCACCGCCCTGCGGAAGCAAGGCGCCGGCAAGGGCGCCACCGCCAGCTTCCTTATTTCCACCCCACAGACCGGCGTGGACAGCATCGCCATCACCTACGCCCTGCTGGACCCGATCATGACCGTCTTCCGACCCATCGCCTCGCTGATCTCGGCGGTGGTCGGCGGGCTCATGGTCGACACCTTTGACCCCAACCACACCACCCACCAGGACGGCACCGTTCACCTGGACCAGTCTTGCCCCCACTGCGAGGATGACCCGCAGGCATGGCAGCGCCCAGCCCACGCCGGCCGGTGGTACCCGCGGCTGCTCCGCTTCGGCTTCGTGGAAGTGGCCGCGGACGTCCTCTGGCCGCTGCTGATCGGCCTTGTGTTTTCAGGCCTGATCGCCGCCCTGCTGCCGCCTGATTTCTTCAGCCGCTACCTGAGCAACGAGGGGCTGTCCGTGGCCCTGATGCTGGTGGTGGGGCTGCCTTTCTACGTCTGTGCCGCCGCCAGCACCCCCATCGCAGCAGTTATGATCCTCAAGGGCCTGTCTCCCGGCGCGGCCATGGTCTTCCTGCTGGCCGGACCCGCCACCAACATCACCACCATGTTGGTCGTCAAGCAGCAGCTCGGCTGGCGCTCGCTGTGGGCCTACCTGGGCTCCGTGGCGGCCCTGGCCATGGGGCTGGGCATGGCCTTGAACGCGGTCTACCACGGCTTTTTCGCCGGCCGCTGGAGCATCGCCCTGTCCCCGGACAGCGGCGAGATGCTCCCGGCCTGGTTGATGCACGCCTCGGCGATCATACTGGCCGGCGTGCTGCTGGCGGCGGCGGCCCGCAAGATTCGCGGCGCCCTGCGGGGCCGGCGGGCCAGCCAGAGTGCCCGGACGGCGCACTGGCGCTGAGTGCCAGGCCCGGCCCTGGCCGGCAGCGCGTTCAGGGCTCCGCCAGCACCGGAAGGGCCGACATAAGATCGCACACCTGCCAGTATTAGGATTTCTTGTTGCGCATCTTATAGCCGACAGACTCTAATCTGAAATAAGCGGGTCTCGGCGGATACTCGTGGATGGACTTGAGGGCCGCGGCACCGGCCTGGCGGCCGTGCCGGTCCGCCCTGAGAGGAGAGCAGAGCATGTCCAGCCGATTCGTCGACAGCATCATGGAGACGGTCCTCGCCCGCAACCCCGGCGAGCCGGAGTTCCACCAGGCGGTGAAGGAGGTGGCCGAGTCCGTGGCCGTCGTCATCGACCGCCACCCGGAGCTGGCCCGGGCGAAGATCATGGAGCGGATGGTCGAGCCGGAGCGCCAGATCCTGTTCCGCGTGCCCTGGTCGGACGACCGCGGCGAGGTCCACGTCCACCGCGGCTTCCGCGTCGAGTTCAACAGCGCCATCGGCCCGTACAAAGGCGGCCTGCGGTTCCACCCCTCGGTGTACCTGGGAATCATCAAGTTCCTGGGTTTCGAGCAGGTTTTCAAGAACGCCCTGACGACCACCCCGATCGGCGGCGGCAAGGGCGGCAGCGACTTCGACCCCAAGGGCAAGTCCGACAACGAGGTGATGCGTTTCTGCCAGAGCTTCATGAACGAGCTGTTTCGCCACGTCGGCCCCGACACCGATGTGCCCGCCGGCGACATCGGCGTCGGCGCCCGCGAGATCGGGTATCTGTTCGGGCAGTACAAGAGGCTCACCAATACCTTCACTGGCGTGCTCACCGGCAAGGGCCTGGAGTACGGCGGCTCGCTGGTCCGAAACGAGGCCACCGGCTACGGGCTGGTGTACTTCGTCAGCCGATTGCTGGAAGCCAGGGACAAGTCCTGGAAGGGCCTGAAGGTCGTCATCTCCGGCTCGGGCAACGTGGCCATCTACGCCACCGAAAAGGCCCAGCAGTTTGGCGCCAAAGTCATTGCCCTGTCCGACAGCAGCGGCTACGTGGTGGATGAACGGGGCATCCAGCTGGACACCGTCAAGCGGATCAAGGAGATCGAGCGCGGCCGGATTCGCGAGTACGCCGACGCCCACCCATCGGCCAAGTACGAGCAGGGGTGGCAGGGCATCTGGAGCATCCCCTGCGACGTCGCCCTGCCTTGCGCCACCCAGAACGAGATCGACGAGCCGGCGGCTCAGGCCCTGGTCAGGAACGGCTGCATCGCCGTCGGTGAGGGGGCGAACATGCCCTCCACGCCCGAGGCCATCCAAGTGTTTCTGGACAGCGGCGTGGCCTTCGGCCCGGCCAAGGCCGCCAACGCCGGCGGAGTCGCCACCAGCGCCCTGGAGATGAGCCAGAACTCCATGCGGCTGAACTGGACCTTCGAAGAGGTGGACAAGCGGCTCCAGCTCATCATGAACAGCATCTACGACCAGTGCCTGGCCGCCGCCGAGGCCTACAACGCCAAGGGCAACCTCATGGTCGGGGCCAACATCGCCGGCTTCCTCAAGGTGGCCAAGGCCATGATGGCGCAGGGGCTGGTGTAGGCCCTCTTCCCGTTTGCTCCACACGTCGATCCGGACGCCTGGCCGGCCGGCAGTGACGGGCGATGTTTGTGCCCTCGCTGGCGGCCGCCGGCGGACGTGCCACGGCTCGGGTGGCCAAGCCTGCGACGCTATCACTGCTCGCGCTTGGTGCCCGCCTACCGGTCCTGCCCAGACAGAACAGGGGGACGGCGCTGCTCGTCCAGGACGGCCTTGGTCCTGAGTTCTCGCTGACTACGGGCCGAGCTGCTCGGCCGCGGTGAGGTGCGGGCGGGCGGCCAGGGAGAGAATCCTCAGCTGCACCCGGTGCTCCTGGTGCGCCATGGTCAGATGCGTGATGGCGATGGGCAGATACCACAGGTTGGCCTAGAAGTCAGCCAGCGGCCAGTTGAACAGCCCGCCCAGGAGCGTCAGCAGCAGCCCGGCGTGGGAGAAGGCAGCGATGATCGGCCGGTCTGGGTGCCGGCCGCGGCACCGGTAGGTGCGGCCCGCCCGATCATAGCCGTGCTCGGCCATCAGCGCGTCCCAGCCATGGAGGGCGCCGGCGACCTGGGCGGCCATGAACTCGCGAACCCTTCCGGCCAGGCCGGCGTCGGCCTCCAGCTCGGCCGCCCTCACCGTCCAGGCGGCGTGCCCGATACCCATCTCGCCGTTCAACTCCTGGAGCCACGGCAACAGGACGGGCGTGAGGGCCCGGCCGCGCAGCACGTGTTTCATCGTTTCCATGGCCCGGCCCAGGGGGCCGCAATAGACGTGAGTGAGGGGCACGTCGCGGAGGTAGGCCGCCAGCCCTTCGGCCTGCTGGACCCCCGCGGGGGTCAGGGCGTCGTTCTCGTAATCGGGGTCGGCGTGTCGGATCAGGAGAATATGCATTTCGAGCACCGCTGCTTCGAGCTCGCGCCCCCGTCCGGGGCGGGGCCGGCCGCGAACGCGGCATCTTGCCAAATCCGCGGCGCCGGTGGCGAGACGTTCGGAAGAGCCGACAGAACCCGAAAAAAGTGTTGCCCGCGAGGGGGAGGGATTCTGCTAGAATGTCTTGTTCAGGAGAGAGTCAGTACGGAGAGAGCTCACTATGGCTAGACCCCGGTTCACCGTTACCGTGATCCTTGTCTTGACTATGTCTGCCGCCGCGGCCGACTGGCCCCAATTCCAAGGCCCCAACCGCAACGGCATCGCCCCGGAGGGGAAGGTCACCCGGGCCTGGCCCGAGGGCGGACCGCCGCTCCTGTGGAGCGCCAACCTGGGGCCGGGCTTCGCCGGGCCAGCCATCCGCGACGGAAACGTCTACGTCCTCGACCGCATCCCCGACACCCAGGACGTGCTCCGCTGCCTGGACCTGGCCGACGGCCAGGAGCTGTGGCGCTTCGCCTACGACGCCCCCGGCAAGCTCAGCGAGAACGGCTCGCGCACCACGCCCACCGTGGACGACAAGTACGTCTTCATCATCGGCCCGTTCGGTCATTTCCACTGCGTGGACAAGGCCACCCGCAAGCCGATCTGGCAAAAGCACCTGCTGGAGGACTACGAGAGCAAGCTGCCGAACTGGGGCGTGGCCCAATCGCCGCTGCTTTACAAGGACGCGGTCATCGTGGCCCCGCTGGGCAAGAAGATCGGCGTGATGGCCTTCGAAAAGGCCACGGGCAGGGAGCTGTGGCGCTCCGGTCCGATTGCGGTCATGGCCTACTCAAGCCCGCTGATGGCCACCGTGGACGGGGTGGAGCAGGTCGTCATGGGCGGCAACAACCGCACCGGCGGCGTGGACGTCACCAGCGGCGAGCTGCTGTGGACGTACAGCGCCTGGCGCTGCGGGATCCCCATCCCCTCCCCCACCCCCATCGGTGACGGGCGATTCTTCATCACCGGCGGCTACGACGCCGGCAGCGCCATGTTCAAGGTCCAGCGGCAGCAGGGCAAGTTCACCGTCCAGGAGCTGTTCCGGGTGAAGGAGCTAGGCTCGCAGATTCACAACGCGCTGCTGCACCAGGGTCACCTGTACCTGGGCTGCAATACCAACAGCAAGCAGGACGGGCTGGTGTGCATGGACCTGGAAGGCAACGTGAAGTGGAAGACCGGCCGCTCGCCGCACTTCGAGCGCGGCAACTACATCCTGGCCGACGGGGTGCTGGTGATCATGGACGGGAGGACGGGTGTGCTGCGGCTGGTGGAGCCCGACCCGGCCGGCTACAAGGAGCTGGCCCAGGCCCAGGTCCTCAGCCGCCGGCCCATCTGGGCGCCGATGGCCTTTTCCGACGGCAAGCTCATCGTCCGCGACCAGCGGCAGAT